>CAYQKZ010000013.1:0-15668 GCA_964418135.1 uncultured Desulfobacterales bacterium | reverse complement strand
TATAACGGCAAAGATCCGTCATCCATCGTTCAGATAATCGACGCCAACCATCCTGAACGACATATCTCCTATGAACTCGGGTGGCTCAGCCGCGAAATTGCAACCATCACCGTCGGACAGAAAATCACTTATATCACAGATGCGGTATTCAGCCGGTGCAATATCGAAAAAATGGTGGGTCTGGCTGCTGGATCCGATCACCTTTTTATCGAAGCGGCATTCCTGGAAGCTCACAGACAGATTGCCGAAGAGAAATTTCATCTCACGGCATGGCAGGCGGGAACCCTAGCTGCCATGGCCGGCGTCAGACAGTTCACCACGTTTCATCATTCCCCCCGCTATATCGGTCAGGATGGCTTATTGGCCGAAGAATCCATGCACGCCTATGCATATCACCGCCACGCCCTGTAGCCTGGTAAGCAGATTCAATTGAAAGCGTTTGTGTCATGCTGACTTATATCAAACTTTTCTTGACCGCCGTATTCTGGGGGGGAACGTTCATTGCCGGAAGGGTGGTCGCAAAAGAGGCTTTACCCTTTTCCGCTTCATTTTTACGGTTTGCCATCGCCTCCGTGTTTTTAATTCTGATTACATGGCGGGTCGAAGGGAAATTGCCCAGAATCGAACGATCCTTGTTCTTCACGGTGTGTCTTCTGGGATTGACCGGGGTTTTTGCCTACAATGCTTTCTTTTTTAAAGGATTACAGTCCATCGATGCTGGTCGTGCCGCCTTGATCATTGCACTGAACCCGGTCATGATTTCTTTTTTTTCGTCGATCCTGTTCAATGAAAAATTAACACCTGTCAAGATCATTGGTATTCTCATGTCTGTAACCGGAGCCCTGACGGTAGTTTCCAGGGGAAATCCTCTTTATCTCTTTCAAGGTCAACTGGGATGGGGGGAGATGAATATTTTCGGCTGTGTATTCAGTTGGGTTTCTTTTTCGCTGATCGGGAAATTTGTCTTGAACAAAATAACCCCCTTGGTTTCGATCTGCTATTCATCTCTGGTTGGAACAGCGGCATTGTTGATTCCTGCCATGCTGGAAGGAATGTGGACTATTCTGCCAGGATATTCCACCACAACATGGTTTGGGCTGTTCTATCTTGGATTTTTCGGAACGGTTCTGGGGTTTGTCTGGTATTATGAGGGAATCAAAAAAATAGGGCCGACAAAAGCCGGGCTTTTTATTAATGTCGTCCCCCTGTCTGCTGTTGTTCTGGCTTTCTTTCTGTTGAATGAACCGGTGACCCTGTCATTGCTGGCGGGCACCGTTCTGGTCAGTTGCGGCATCTATTTGACCAATATGAAGTCCTGCAAAACGAGCAATCAAAACGCCCTCTGATGAATATCGGCTGTATTGGGGTTTTTATTACTCCGGAAGGCGGCTTCAGCCCGCGTCCGGCAGGGTGCTTGGCCGTGGTTTATAACCACCAGATTTGAGATGGTGATTGTTTACTTATTGAATTTAATTGGTTGACTTTCTGCTTAATTTTCTATATCTAAGACAGTTGATAAATTCATACCAGAAAGCTTTTAAGAAAGGAGAATTTCTTTGGCAAATCACAAATCCGCTTTAAAACGTGCAAGACAGAATGAAAATAACCGAACGAGAAACAAATCTACGAAATCACGGGTACGATCTGTAATAAAAGATATTCGCTCAGCCGCAATGCAGCCGTCGGATCAGGATATGACGGCTCAGTTAAACCACGCGAAATCGGTCATCGACAAGGCTGCCCGAAAAGGCTGTCTTCATCGAAACACGGCGGCCCGAAAAATATCCAGAATAACCAAACTCATGAATTCAACCGCATCATGATCTATAGACGTTCAAAAAATAATTATGAAAATAGCCCGGCAATTTATTGCCGGGTTTGAATGAAACATAAATTACCAGTTCCGTAGGAACGAAAGAACCCACCACAGCTTTTCTGTCGTTCCTATGTCATTCTCTATTGACCCGGCAATGAATGGCCGGGCTATTTTCGATTGAAGCGGGCCAAGCTAAAACCAAGCCCGAATTTTCTGAACGTCTATACCCAGCCGGTCTAATAGTCTCCCAAACCAGACCTAACCGTTCATGCCCCCCTCCCCTGCTGAATATCGCTGGAAGTATTTGTAAACACAATATTTCTCTCCTCCCGACCTCCCCCCGCTGGGGAAAGGAGGTGAACGGGGTTCACCAGACAGTACCCGATATATCGGCAGAAGCCATTACGGGTACTGCACAATGCATTCAAAAATCATCGGTCAGACGGTTATATATTTTTTCCGCCAGCCGCTTGGACAGTATCTGTAAGGCCATTTTCTTATTTTGGTCCGTTACGGTTTTGTCATCTGTAACCTTATAGGCCTGGTTGGCGTTTATGCCATTCACAGTCCATACGGTTTTTCCTTTCGCATCCACCAGATTCAGTGTAACTCCCATAAACACCCGTCGCTCCGTAGATTTACTTTGCGAACTGTGTGCAATCGGCATCTCTCGGACATTCTCGATACTGCCGGACAATATCCCTTCCGCATCGTCCTGTCTGCTGAGAACTTCCTTTTTTCTCAGAATAAATTCATTGATCAAATCATTGGTGAGATAATTTTCGATTCCAGCTTCTGTCGTCTTGTTTTCAATGATTGAAACATAGATTTGCGTGATACCCGACGGTAATGAGCCCGTACCGGAAAAACGATAAGAACAACCGGAAAAAATAATAAAAGCTCCGATCATGGCAAAGAGAAAAGATGGTTTGACGGAAACGGATTTCATCATATGACGATATTCACCAGTTTCTTTTGAACAAGGACGACTTTTTTGATGGGCTTTCCGTCAATCGCTTTTATGATCCGCTCATCCGATAATGCCATCTGCTCAATCGTCACTTCATCGATGTCTGCCGCCACACTGAATTTACTTCGCAGTTTTCCGTTTACCTGAACCACGACTGTCAGCATGTCCTGCATCAGTGCTTCCGGATGATGAATCGGCCAGGATGCACGAAATATACTGGTGTTGCCGAGTTCATACCAAATTTCTTCTGTGATATGTGGTGTAACCGGAGAAAGCAGCAGCAGTACCGATTCTATGGCAAGGCGGAACAGTCGGATCAAAACAGGCGATCTGTCATCGATCGAAAAGCCATACAGCATGTTGACCAGTTCCATGACGGCACTGATCGCTGTATTGAAATGAAAGCGATCTTCAATATCACTGGTGACTTTATGGATTGTCTGATGAATTTTTTTATACAGTTCTCGAAACTCCGGTTCCAGGTTATCCATCCCCGCATCATAAGCCGGCACAGCTCCGACATAAGGCATCCACGTTGAACACAGCCGCCATATCCGATTAAGAAACCGGAAACTGCCTTCAACCCCCTGCTCATTCCATTCCAGACTCCTTTCGGGAGGCGAAGCGAACAGACAGAACAGCCGTGTCGTATCGGCTCCGTATTTTTCCAGCAGTGTATGCGGATCGACAACATTCTTTTTGGACTTGGACATTTTTTCGACCCGGCCGACCGTAACGATCTGGTTGCAGCGTTTGCATCGGCGTTCCCTGCCATCGGATGCCTCTTCGGGAAACAAAAAGCCATGGGTCGGACAATGGACGGTTTCCTTGCAGACCATCCCCTGGGTGAGCAGCCGGGTGAAAGGTTCCTTGTAGGAGATCAATCCCATGTCGTGAAGAACCCGCGTGTAATACCGGGAATAGAGAAGATGCAGGATGGCATGCTCCACACCGCCGATGTATTGATCTACAGGCATCCAGTAATTTACCGATTTCGGATCGAACATTCCTTCATGGTAGTCCGGGCTGCAGTAACGCTGAAAATACCAGGAAGATTCCACGAACGTATCCATGGTATCGGTCTCTCGCCGGGCCGAAGGATCGGCGCATTTCGGACACGTCGTTCTGGCGAAATAATCCAGTGTCGGCAGCGGAGATTGCCCGCCTTCCAGGAGATCGGCATCTTCCGGTAAGACGATGGGCAGATCGTTTTCGGAAACCGGTACGATACCGCAGGCATCGCAATGAATCATGGGAATGGGTGCCCCCCAATACCGCTGGCGGGATATTCCCCAGTCGCGGAGTCGAAAACTGATGGTCCGTTTTCCCAGGTGATTGGCTTCCAGATAATCCGCAATGGATTCCAGAGCCAGTGTATTGTTGATCCCATTGAAACTGCCGGAGTTGATCATGATCCCTTCTCCGGGATAGGCATCGGTCATTGTTTCCGGGTCTAGATCCGCTTCTGGTTTCACCACCACAATAATGTCCAGATCATATTTTTTGGCAAAATCAAAGTCCCGCTGATCATGGGCCGGAACCGACATCACGGCTCCTGTGCCGTAACCCATCAACGCAAAATTGGCCGTATATACCGGCATCCTTCTGCCGCTGAGCGGATTGATGCACCAGGCACCGGTAAAAACCCCTTCTTTCTCATACGATTCGATACCTTTGCTGGATCTGTCCTGCATGGATATCCGCTCGACGAAATCATCGACCAATTGTTCCTGAGACGTTCCTCTGGATAATTTCTGGACCATCGGATGCTCGGGTGCCAGGCACATGAATGTTGCCCCGAACACCGTATCTTGACGGGTGGTAAAGACCACGATCTGTTCTGAAGAGTTTTCGATCTTAAAACGAATCTCAGCACCGATGCTCTTGCCGATCCAGTTTTTCTGCATGGCGACGACCTTATCCGGCCATCCGGGAAGTAAATCACAATGCACCAGAAGATCATCGGCATAATCCGTAATTCTGAAAAACCACTGGGACAGCTTTTTCTGGCGCACCGGTTTGCCGCATCGCCAGCACATTCCCGCTTCGACCTGTTCGTTGGCCAGAACCGTTTGACAGGGTTCGCACCAGTTGACATAGGATTCCTTCCGGTATGCCATGCCTTTTTCATACATCTTCAAAAAAAGCCATTGCTCCCATCGGTAATATTCGGGACGGCACGTGGCGATTTCTCTGTCCCAGTCATAGGAAAAGCCCATCTGTTTGAGCTGTCGTCTCATGGTGTCGATGTTGTCGTAAGTCCATCTGGCTGGATGTGTCTGGTTGGCGATGGCCGCATTCTCCGCAGGCATGCCGAATGCATCCCAGCCCATGGGATGCAGAACATTGAAGCCCCGCATGTGTTTATATCTGGCAACGACATCGCCGATGGTGTAATTACGGACGTGACCGATATGAATTTTTCCGGATGGGTAGGGAAACATTTCGAGAAGATAATATTTTTCTTTGGCTGGATCGTCCGATACTTTGAATACGTTTGAATCTTCCCATATTTTCTGCCACTTGGACTCGATTACAGCAGGCGTATAGCGTTCTTCCATGATTCGTGCATTCCTTCAGATGATGGTAAAATATTGGGGGTCATCATGCCATACCCCCTGTTAAATATCAAGTTTGGATATCGTGTTGAGCAGGGCAACCGCATATATCCCGATAATTTCATCCGGGCTCTGTCTATTCTGAAGTCAACTTGAACGTCCTTTCGAAACGCGTCGATCGATACGATGTGCAGAGGAGGGTATTCGGAGATCAGCCTTTGCCCTTCAGTCTTTTTCCGATACCCCAAAAAACGAAAAAAATTAAGGATGCCAGCGTAACGATGGTGGCGCCGGAAGCCAGGTCTGCATAATAGGAAATACACAGACCGCCGATGGTCGAAAAAAGGGCGGTTGCAATGGCAACCGCAAACATGGCGCTGTATCGGTCCGTAACCTGGGCGGCCGTGGCGCCGGGAATGACCAGCAGGGCAGACACCAGGATGATGCCGACCACCTTCATGCTGATGACAACGGTCAGGGCCAGGATCGTCAGAAAAAAATGATCCAGAAACGTGACGGGTATGCCGCTGACATGAGCCACTTCGCTGTCGAAAGCCACAAACAGCAATTCCTTGAAGAACAGCCGGATGGAGGCCAGCACCAGACAGCCGAGAACGGCGATGACAAGAATGTCCGGGCGGGTGATGGCCAGAATGTTGCCGAACAGATATCCGAAAAGGTCCACATTGTAAGTATCGGACAGCCCGATGAAGATAACCCCCAGCGCCATGGCCAGTGAAAAAAAGATGCCGATGGCGGTATCCGCACTCAGGCGTCGCTGACTGCCGATCACACCGATGGCGTTGGCCACGCACACGGCAAACACGATCGCCGACATGGTGGGAGATACCCCGATCAACGCACCCAGCGCCACACCGCCGAAAGCGGAGTGGGCAACCCCCACGCCGATGAAAGAAAACTTTCGCAGCACCACGAAGCAGGAAACCACGGCCAGCACCAGACTCAGCAGGATACCGGCCGTCAGTGCATTCTGCATGAAACCCATATGAAGCCACTCAGTCATGATCGATATGCCTCATGTTGCAGGAGACGCACCGGGCGTCGTGAACCATGACTTTCAGATTTCTTCCGAAAACCTTCTGATGAATGACTGAATCGAGCTGTGAATCCGTCTCGCCGTGATAATGAATCTCTCGGTTCAGGCAGGCCACGCGATCGGCATGAGCGGTGACGACACCGATGTCGTGAGACACCATGATGACGGATATCCGCTGCCGGCTGTCTCTCAGCTCGGCCAGGAGTTCGTAAAAGTCCTCCTGTCCCACGCTGTCCACCCCTGTAGACGGTTCGTCGAGAACCAGCAGTCTCGGTTCGGATACCAGCGCTCTGGCGATTTGAATCCGCTGCTGCTGTCCTCCGGACAGAACGCCGAAGGGTTTGTCGGCATGTTCGGCCATGCCGACCTGTTCGAGTTTTTCCATGGCCGCCTGTCGGTGTTTGGGACGGAACCGGGTAAAAAGTCCCATCTGCCGGTAGAGACCCATCAGCACCACATCCAGCGCCGTTACAGGAAAAGACCGTTCGGCGTGGGATATCTGCGGCAGATAGCCCACATTCAGCCGGGCCTTCGTGCCGGATTTCTGTCCGAACAAATGCACGGAACCTTTTTCCGGTTCGATCAGACCGAGAATGACTTTCAGGAGTGTTGACTTGCCGCCGCCGTTGGGGCCGACAATACCCAGAATCTCGCCTTCAAAGCATTGCAGATAAATGGATTTGAGTACCCATTTGCCGTCGAATCGGACCCAGACATCCGAAATATCCACCAGAATGCCGGGTTCGGGAGTTGTCATCACCTGTCCGGCTGTCACTGCATGGCCTCCTTCATGATCTGCAGATTATACCGCATCAAGCCGATGTAGGTGTTGCGTCCGGCAATGGTTTCACCGCCCAGCGGATCGAGAATCAGCACTTTGACCCCGGCTTCCGAGGCGATCACGTCCGCTGCTTTGGGGCTGAACTGAGGCTCTGCAAAGACCGCACGAATGTGAAAGGATCGGATTGTGGAAATGATATCCGCAAGTTCACGGGGGGTGGGATTTCTTCCCGGGCTTTTCTCGATGGTTCCGGACAGGATCAGGCCATATCGGGCGATGAAATAATCCCAGGATGAATGAAAGGATACGACCTGCCGGATCGTGAATGGGGTGACCGTATCCGTAATCTCCCGGTCGAGGGTGTTTAACTGTTCCAGATAGTCTTTGGCCCGGCGTTCATAGACCGCTGCATGTTCTGGATCGGCCACTGCAAACGCCTCCTGTATTCGGATGACCATGACTTTGGCCAGATGGGGATCCAGCCAGATATGGGGATTGCCGGATCCGTGTTCATGGCTGTGTTCGGCATGTCTGGACTTGCTGGAATCATGGGGTTTTTTGTGGGTGGATTCATCCTGATGGATGTCGGAGGACTGGATCAGTGACATGCCGTCGGACAAAACAATCGGTTTCAGCTTCCGACCCGACGATTGAACCAGCCGATCCGCCCAGAATTCGAGGCCAGCCCCGATCATCAAAAAGACCTTGGCCGAAGCGAATGTCCTGATCAGGCTCGGTTTCATCTCAAACGTATGCGGGCTGGCCCCTGCCGGAACGATAGCGGTAACATCGACATCATCGCCTCCGACCTGTCGGGCCATGTCTGCAACCGGAAAGATACTGGCCATGACCTGAAGTTTTTCTCCATAAGAAAGCGATGGGATACTCAGAAAGGCGAACGAAAGAATCGTAACCCAAAAACGATATGCAGCCATATGTTGCTCCAGTTTTGAAAATAGTGGTCAATATTCCTGCAGTCATTATAAAAATGGCTGCATCCGCCGGACGATTTCCGGTTTGGGCATGGCACCTACCAGCGTATCTTTCAACTGACCGTTATCGAAAATCAGCAGTGTCGGAATGCTTCGCGTGTCGAACCGGGCCGATGTCTGGGGGTTGGTATCCACATTCAGTTTGCCGATGCGGAACACCCCTTTGAAATCGGCTGCCAGTTCGGAGATGATCGGGCCGACCATCTTGCAGGCACTGCACCAGGGCGCCCAGCAGTCCATCAAAGCAGGGACGGGGGATCGCAGCACTTTTTCCTCGAAATTGGCATCCGTGATCATAATCGGCTGCGGAACGAAAAGTTCACTCGTTTTCAATGCGGAGCCGCATTTGCCACATTTGCCGGGTTGACCCGCATGGTCGGCGGGTATGCGGTTGCGGGTTCGGCAAGAGGCACAGCGAAACAGGTAATGGGCTGGGGGTGTCATCAGGGCATCACTCCATATTCTTTCAGTTTTTTGTGAAGGGTTTTTCGGGTAATTCCAAGTTTTCGGGACGCCAGACTTTTATTGCCGTCTGCAGACGCCAGAGCATTCAGAATCGTCGTCTTTTCAACGGCGGTCAGCGGCAGCGTTTCGGTGGATTCCGCCGACTGAACGACAGCGGGTGAAGAGGGTGCAGGGCCGGACGGCAGCATGGGAAGCTCCCGGTCATCCAGATAATCGCTTCGGGACAGCACAACGCCTCTTTCGACGGCATTCATCAGTTCGCGGACGTTTCCCGGCCAGTCGTAGCGGATGAGATGATCCATGGTCTGCGGGGTGAACCCCTTGATGGATTTGTGATTCACCGTCGAAAACTTGTCGAGAAAATGCTGAGCGAGCAGCGGAATGTCTTCTTTTCGCTCCCGCAGCGGCGGCAGATCGAGATTGACGACATTGAGCCGATAGTACAAATCTTCCCGGAACCGCCCGGATGTGGTCAGTGTCAGCAGATCCTTGTTGGTGGCGACAATCAGCCGGACATCCACGGCAACCACCTGCTCGCCACCGACACGGGTGATCTCCCTTTCCTGAAGTACCCGAAGGAGTTTGACCTGCATCATCAAAGACATTTCACTGACTTCATCCAGAAAGAGACTGCCGCCGCTGGCCTGCAGAAACTTGCCCTCCTTTCGGCGGTCCGCACCCGTGAACGCTCCTTTTTCATGACCGAAAAGTTCTGATTCCAGCAGGGTTTCGGTAATGGCCGCACAATTGATCTTGATGAACGGACCGGTTTTCCGATGGCTGTTGAAGTGAATGGCACCGGCAATCAGTTCTTTTCCGGTTCCGGATTCGCCGTGGATCAGAATGGTGGCTTCGGAAGGAGCCACCTGTGCAACTGTTTCCAGAAGCTTTGTCATTTTCATGCTTTGTCCGATGATCTGTCTCCGGTCGAAACGCTCATTCAGGTGCTGTCTGAGCATGCGGTTTTCTTCCCGAAGCAGGGTGTGTTCCATGGACCGTTCGATGGTAATTTTCAGTTTGTCAAAATCGAGGGGCTTGGTCAGATAATCATATGCACCCGATTTCAAAGCTGATATAGCGGACTCAATAGAGGAGTAGGCCGTCATGATGATCACGGGAATGGCGGGATTGATCGCCTTGATCCGGCTCAGGGCCTCCAGACCTGAAACCTTCAGCATGCGCACATCCATCAGAATCAGATCGAACGGCCGATCCTGAACGGTTTGAACAGCGATGGACCCATCGTCTGCTTCGACGATATCGTATCCCCATCCGCCGATCAGCGTACGCAGCATGGTTCGGTGAGCGGTATCGTCATCGACGACAAGGATGGTGCAGGATTTTGTTTTCATGGGGATGCAGTCTCCAGGGGAAGTCGGATCGTTACCGTGGTGCCTTTGCCTGCCTGGCTTTCCACCTTGATATCGCCGTCATGGGCTTCCACGATATTGTGGACAATAGCCAGACCCATGCCGGTACCGGAAGTTTTTGTGGTAAAATACAGATCAAATATCTGGGAAAGGTCGGTTTCGGAAATACCGGACCCATTGTCTGAAATCTGAAGGATCAACCGATCCTGGTCGATCGAAGCGACGATTCCGATCCTGCCACCGTCGTCCATCGACTCGACGGCGTTCAATAACAAGTTCAGCAGAACCTGACTCATCTGATCCGGGTCCATGAGAATCATTGGTATCTCCGGCTGAAAGTTCGTTTCGATGTCGATGTGACGATCATAGGTTTGCCGTTCCATCAATTTCAGCGTGTTGTGTATGATGTCCGCAATGCAGACCGGTTGTTTGGCGATCGTGACGGGTTTGGCAAACGCCAGCAGTTGACTGACCACCCGATTCAGGCGATCCACTTCCTGAATCATGATCGAAGACACCTCCCGATCTTCTGGAATATCGGCATACCGTTCCCTGAAATACGTGGCGAACCCTTTTATCGAACTGAGGGGATTGCGGATTTCATGGGCCACGCCGGCCGCGAGGCTGCCGAGGGATGCCAGCCGCTGAGATCGGGCCAGTGCTTTCTGAAGGGCCTGGACTTCTCGAAGATCCTTGAACAGAAGTACATAACCCAGGAATTGGCCGGTTTCATCGCGGAGTCCGGCGGCGCTGACTTGAAGGGGAAGACGGGATTTATCCGGGATATGACAGATAATTTCCTTTTCAACCGCCCGTGTCTGGATTTTCGGATCTGAAATCAGCTCTAGAAACATCTGCGGCAGCACCTCGTCCGCCTTTTTTCCGGCAGCGCCGGCCGCAGTCAGGTTCAGCATCCGGTCTGCCACATGGTTGAACGATGTGATGAGCAAAGACGTATCCAGGGCGATCAGCCCGATGGGCATATTTTCGACCAGGGTATCGGAAAACGCCTTGATTCTGGAAAGCGATGCGCGGGCCAAACGGAAATTCTGAGCCAGAAACAGCATCATCACACCGGCAAAGCCGATGAACAAAAGGATCACCCCCATGATTACCGTGTGCATGGCATCGGCATGCCTGGCTTCTTCGATGGAATCCATGTCCAGACCGACAAAAATGATGCGGGAAACGCCCGGACCTTCGGAAGGAAATGGCAGCACGGGCGGCAGCGGAATGGGGGAATCGGTTTTCATGCGGTTTCGATGAAACGACGCGGGAAGGCGGGTTGGGGAAAATCTTCGATAGAATTCAAATGTCTTCTTTCCCTGCTGCTCGGAAAGAATCCGCCAGAAGCTTTCCGGCGATTCGGCTATGGCCTGCAGATCCAGGTCTTTTCCGTGCGTATGGCCGATCTGTTCCGGATTGCTGCTGGCCATGATGACGCCGTCGGCATCCGTGACGATCAAATGAACGATATCCGGCTGTTGAGCGGTCTCCATCAGCAGTTTCTGCAACTGGAACCCTTCCCATCTTCCTGCCATACCGGTTCGGGTTCCGGCCTCGAAAGAGCGGACCAGCGCGGCGGCTTTTTCTCTTAGCAGCTTTTCGGAATTTTCTTTCTGGCGATTGATGTTTTCAATCGTCATAAACGAGAAAATGGGCACAAGAACCAGTACGGCGCCGATCAGCACCCAGGGGGGGATACCTGTCCAGAAACGATGGGATAGCATATTGCCGGATTTCATTGAATCACGAATTGAAAGCGCACAAATCCCCGGCACCTTTGCGGATGATTTCAGGGGTATCGTCGATCAGCGATATCACACTGGAAGGATTTCCCGATACGGAACCCGCATCGATGACGATATCGAGCCGGGAACCGTAATGTTCGTTAATCAGAGAGGCATTGTCGAATACCGAACCATCCACAGTGGTTGCGCTTGTCGAGATGATGGGATTTCCCAGAGCGTTGACCAGAGCCAGGCAGATCGGGTGATCCGGAACGCGGATGCCGGCGGTTTTGCGTTTGGTCAGCATGATTTTCGGAACCAGTTTGGACCCTTCCAGAATAAAGGTATAAGGTCCCGGCAGATGACGCCTCATGGTTTTATATCCGTAATTGGTGACCTTGGCGTAATCGCTGATATGTTTCAGATCCGAGCAGATGAAACTGAAGGGCTTGGAAGGATCCCGCTGCTTGATCTGATAAATTTTCTGAATGGCTTTCTTATTCATGATGTCGCAGCCGATGCCGTAATACGTATCGGTAGGATAAGCAATGATACCGCCGTCTTTGAGGATGTCCACCACTTTGGCGATAAGCCGCTGCTGCGGGTTTATGGGATTGATATTGATCAACATGGTCACCACCCGGTAAAATATCGGAAAAAATGAGGGATAATCCGATGAACGGATTGCCGAAAACCGTCCAAATCTTGAGTATATAGACATTCTGAAAAATAATTTCGCTGCATTATCGGTCGGGGATATACTACAGTATAATATCCTGCGCGCTGTCTAGCGAAATGAATTTTCTAAACGTCTATAATACTATACCCATGATCAAATAACAACGGAATATCCGGTGGAAGCGTGATATGTTGATCAACTTTTCAGCCGGCCCTGCGCCTTTCCTTCCTGAAAAACGCTGTCCGGGTCATTCTTGACTTTATACCCATTTTATGAGCATTATTATCGAAGGATTCATAACAGTTCGGCTGCTGCTTTGCGCTCAATCCAAAGCAAGCGGATACCGATGTCTTAACCTTTCCAACTGAATATTTTCAGGATGATTCATGACACAACTTCAAACATTATATATTTTCCCATCCATTCCGGAACCGCTGCTGTTTCTAGACAAACTACCCAGAAATCTCTGGTGGAGCTGGCAGCGGGATGCCGTTGAACTCTTTCGTCGCATCGATCCGAGACTCTGGCGGGAATCCAACGGCAACCCGCTGCTTTTTTCGACCATGATTCATCAGGATCATCTCGAGGAACTGGCTCATAACGAAAGTTTTCTCGCCCATCAAGCACGTATCAAAGCACGGTTCGAAGCGATGCTTCGGATGCCGATGAATTCCCCGCCTTCGGTTCTTGGAGAGAAAGGAACGATCGCCTACTTTTCCATGGAGTTCGGTATTCATGAAAGCCTTCCGCTGTTTGCCGGAGGATTGGGCATTCTGGCCGGAGACCATTTGAAATCCGCCTCCGACATGATGGTGCCGCTGACAGGTGTCGGCCTTTACTACCGTCAGGGGTATTTTCATCAATATCTGGATTATGACGGTTACCAGCAGGAGTCCTATCCCAGAACCGACATGTTCACCATCCCCGTTGAACGCGCGTTGGATCCGGAAGGTAACAAAATTCAAATATCGGTAATGGGCCCGGACGGCCTCATTCATGCAGTGGTGTGGAAGCTCGACATCGGCAGAATTCCGCTCTATCTGCTCGATACCAATATTCGGGACAATCCGCCTGAAATTCGGGATATCACATCGAGTCTTTATACCGGAGACCATCGAAAACGCCTGGCTCAGGAAGTGCTTTTGGGAATCGGCGGGATGCGGGCACTTACCGCATTGGGGATATTTCCCACGGTCTGTCACTTGAATGAAGGGCATTGCTCTTTTGCCAGTCTGGAACGTCTGGCCCTGTTCATGTCCAGATTCAATATCGACATCAAAACGGCCCTCGAAATCGTTCCCCGTACCACTGTCTTCACCACGCATACGCCGGTTGCGGCCGGACACGACGAATTTCCGCCGTTTCTGGTTAGACCGTATCTCGTTCCCTTTCAGGAAACCCTTCAGACATCCGTTGAAGAAATGCTGACATGGGGACAGCCCATTGCGGCCTCTTCCGATCAGCCGTTTTCCATGTTCGTTCTGGGGCAGCGCATGTCCCAGTATTGCAACGGGGTCAGTAAACTGCACGGAAAAGTCGCCCGGCGCATGTGGATGCATATCTGGCCAGGGGTAACGGAAAAAGAGATTCCGATCACGCATGTCACCAACGGTGTTCATATCCCGACATGGATATCCAATGAAAACGCCCTGCTTTTCGAGCGATACATTGGGCCGGACTGGCATATGAATATCGAAAATGCCGATATTTCGAAACGATTCGACCAGATTTACGACGAAGAACTCTGGCGGGCTCACGACATGAATCGTTCCCGACTCATCCGCACCTGCCGGGAAATGATGATTTCTCAGTATCAACGCCGCCATGCACCCATGGCCCGGATGAGAGATGCCGAATCGGTGCTGGATCAGGATGTTCTGACCATTGCCTTCGCCCGGCGGTTTGCATCTTACAAGCGTGCCTACCTGATCCTGCAGGAACCCGAGCGTTTCGAGGCCATTCTCAATTCCGAAACCCATCCGGTTCAGTTCATTTTTTCCGGTAAAGCCCATCCACGGGATACCGAAGGCAAGGACTTGATCAAGCGGCTGATCGAATTTGCCAGAAAACCCAGTATCCGACACCGGATCGTGTTTCTGGAGGATTATGATATCCATATCGCCCGACATCTGGTTCAGGGAGCGGATGTCTGGCTCAATACACCGCGAAGACCGTTCGAAGCCTGCGGTACATCCGGTATCAAGGCAGCCATCAACGGTGTACTCAACCTCAGTATCATGGATGGCTGGTGGGACGAAGGATATTCTGAACAATGCGGCTGGCAGATCGGCAACAGTGTCGATTATTCCGATCCGGGCTATCAGGATCTGATGGACAGCCGGTCTCTTTACAATGTTCTGGAAAATGAAGTGATTCCTTGCTTTTATGAAAGAAACAAGGGAGGCGTTCCCCAGGCGTGGATACGCATGATGAAAGCATCCATGAAAATTGCCATGCAAAAATTCAGCAGCCGACGGATGGTCGGCGACTACCAGGAACAATTTTATTCGCCGGGCGCCGAGCGGTTTCACGAACTGGTACGTGATCAGGCCGACGAGGCCAAGCAGCTGGCCGATCAGCATCTCAGACTGATCCTTCACTGGAAAGAGATTCTGATTCAGGCGCCGGTTATCGTCCATCCCCAGAAATTTTATAGGGTCGGCGATGCGTTCAATGTTACGGCGGCGGTTCATCTGGGGGTTCTCAGCCCCTACGAAGTGGACGTGGAACTTTGTCTGGGAGTATCGAAAAACATTGACGTGCTGGAAGACATTCAGACGGAGACCATGACTGTCAATAAAGAGTTTGGATATGGTCATTATCAGTATGCCTGCACCACCATTTGTCATACCTCCGGACAATTCGTCTTTACGGCGCGGGTAACACCGCGGGGGGATCAATGGATAAAATTTACACCGGGACTTATCACCTGGGTGTAAAGGTATCGGGTTGAAAGTATCGGGCCGACGCTTGATGACAAGCGTGGTCTGCCAGTAAGCGGTTACCCATTTTTTTGTACTGATCAAAGGAATTTTTATGACATTACCTCGAAATCCCCGTATCCTTATCGTAACGCCGGAGGTTACCTATCTGCCCAATCGTATGGGCAGTCTCGCCTCCTATCTGACGGCCAAGGCCGGCGGACTGGCGGATGTTTCCGCGGCCCTGGTGAACGCCCTTTTTGACCAGGGCGCCGATGTCCATGTCGCCATGCCCGATTATCGGGCGATTTTCAGTGGACAGATGGCGC
>CAYQKZ010000012.1:26768-27613 GCA_964418135.1 uncultured Desulfobacterales bacterium | reverse complement strand
GGGTTTAAAAGTTAAGATTATGACCGTTGACAGTATTAGTTTGTATTTTTTCTTTACTTATTCATATTCGAATTATAAAGGTACAAATCAATGGGCTGAGATCATCACTACGGTCATGTTGTACCCACCATTGTCCCAGACCGATAACACCCTGTAATTATTTTTCATAATATCTATATAACCAAAAACAGGAGCTGCGATGGATACAGAACAGGCCACAGCGACGCCGATCAAGAAAGATTGGAAATATCGTACCGGCATGGGGCTTTTCATTTACAGTTTGATTCCGATCTGTACGATCGAACTGGTTGCATTCATGCCGATCACATCGACGCAGGCGGTGGCCTTCGGTGTGGTGTATCTGGCATCCGGAGAGATCGCCATGCTCCTGGCTGTAGCACTGTTGGGAAAGCCGTTCATCCAGGCAATCAAGGAAAAGGTCAAGGGTTTCCTTTTCAAACGCAGAGAACCGTCCATATCGCGGATGATCGGCCGAACGCGGCACTGGATTGGTATCACCCTTCTTTTGCTCAGCATTCTGCCTTATTACATTACCATTGGAGAACTCATTTTCATGGATCCCGGCAGGCCGAACCCGCAGCATCAGCTCACCATGCTGCTTGCCGGAGAATCGCTTTTTATCGTAAGCCTATTTGTGCTGGGCGATGAATTCTGGGCACGCCTCAAACGGCTGTTCGAATGGCCGGGAAACGACCAGATTGCAGGAGGAAGTATACCATATCAATGAATAAAAAAAAGGGGGGAACGTCATGGGAAAGAAAGTGCTTTTACTGGGGGCCGGTGCCATGGGCTGCCTGTGGGCGTCCTCGCTCGCATCGTGCGGG
>CAYQKZ010000012.1:4178-26758 GCA_964418135.1 uncultured Desulfobacterales bacterium | reverse complement strand
GATCGTTGCCAGCTTGAACCGCGCCGAGGCCGAGATGACGGCCCTTCGCTGTCGGGGTGATGTTGTGGCGGAAGTCATCGATGTGATGGACCACGATCGGCTTGTAACGCTCATGCGACGGGCGGATGTCGTACTCAACTGTGTGGGTCCGTTTTTCCGCTTCGGCGTACCGATTCTGAACGCAGCAATCGAGGCCGGGGTGGATTACCTCGACATCTGCGATGACCCAGAACCGACCCGAAACATGCTCGATTTGGACGAAAATGCCAGATCTGCCGGGGTAACGGCCGTCATCGGCATGGGGGCCAGCCCCGGAATCAACAACCTTCTCGGTGCCATGGTGTACGAACGGCTCGATGAAGTGGATATGCTCGTTGCCGGCTGGAATATCGAAGAGAAAACCGCGGACCGACTTGAATTTTCCGCGGCGGTGATTCACTGGATGGAACAATGTTCCGGCACCATTCTCGAATGCCGGAACAAACAACTGATCGACGGCAGGCCGCTTTTGGATCTCTCCATCGACTATCCGGACCGGGGCAAGCGAACGATATATACGGTCGGGCATCCGGAGCCGGTTTCGTTCCACTATTCCTGGCCGGATGTCCGGGAGACTCATTGCGGGATGGTCATGCCGTCTGCCTGGATCGACACGTTCCGCAAGTACCGCGATGCCATCGATGCCGGCAAATTGACACTCGAAGAAGCCGGCAGAGACCTTGTGAAAACATCGTCTGAATCCGGATTTGTCGATACGCTGCTGACCACGTTGTCTCGGCTGCTCGATGGCCCCCGGCTGCCGCTGTTCTTTGTCCTCGGCAAAGGCCGTCGCAACGGAAAACCCCGAACAGTGGCCGCATCCTTTCGGGCGACACCGCCGGACATGGCCACCATGACCGGCATCCCCCTGGCTTTGGGAACGATCATGCACCTGCGCGGAATGACCCGCGGCAAAGGGGTGATGGCTCCGGAGAAAGCCTTTGCATCGCAGACGTTTTTCGAGTTGTTCGCGCCGTACTGCACGCTGCCGCGTATTTATCCTGCCGCGGAACTCGTGGATATGGTGGAAGCTTAAGGCAAATCGTGCTTTTCGATTTCATCGAGGAGATGTACGCACACGGGGAGTACTTCAAAGAATTGGTTCTCGATGCGGGGATTGCCCGCCTGCGCCCGGTGTTCATCACCGTCGGTGCCACCGTTGAAAGGATAGGGTCATGATTCGAAAACCGGCTGGACTGTTTCTGATTCTTTTTTTTCTGGGCAGTATGGCATTTGCACAGGATCCTCCGCACATCACCCGTTTTTCACCTCAAGGGATTGCCAAATCGGTCCGTCAGGTGCGTGCGGAATTTTCTTCCGCCATGGTGCCGTTCGGCAGTTCCGGGGCCGGGCCCAAACCGTTTATCATTACATGTCAGGAACCGGGTAAGGGCCGCTGGGTCGATCCCTTCAACTGGGTGTTTGATTTTACACGCGATCTTCCCGGTGGGATTCGATGTACATTTAAACCTGTTGCCGGCCTGCACGATCTGGACGGGCAGGAAATCGTTGATCCGGGAAAATATTCATTTTCGACGGGAGGCCCGGCGGTGATGGCATCCAGGCCATTCGACGGTCATGCCTATATTGCCGAAGATCAGGTGTTTATCCTGACCCTGGATGCTCCGGTCGATGAAGCGTCTGTGCTTGCCCATGTGGGAGTTGGAATCGAGGGGATCAAGCAGCGGGTGGATGTGCAGATTGTGCGAGATCCGCAACGGGAAGCCATATTGAAATCCAATGCGTGGCTGCTGAAAGAAACCGAACCCGACCGGTTGCTGCTCTTGCAGTGCAAACAACGATTTCCCGAACGGGCCAACGTCAACCTGGTCTGGGGCAGGGGGGTGAAATCCGTCAGCGGTGTGGCTACGGCGAAAGATCAGGTACTTCATTTCAAAGTGCGGGAGGCTTTTTTCGTCAATTTTCACTGTGAACGGGAAAACCGGCGGTCCGGCTGTATTCCGGTGCTGCCGTTCAGGCTTGAATTCAATGCCGACGTGGCGCCAACGTGTTCCGGGGATGTATTGCTGAAAGGCTCCGACGGCAGCGTCCGGAAAGCGCCTCTGAACCCGCAGGAGAGAAGTGTCACCTTCAACGGGCCGTTTCCGGAAAAATTCGATTATTGGCTTGAACTCCCCGAAGGTATTACGGATGATGCGGGCAGGAAGCTATCCAATGAAGGCCGATTTCCGCTCAAGGTCCATACCGCGGCCTATCCTTCACTGGCCAAGTTTGCCGCCCGATTCGGCATCATCGAGTTGCATGCGGACGCGGCACTTCCCCTGACCCTTCGCAATATCGAGACCGATGTCAAGACGAAGGTGATCGAAGTTGCAAACACGGATTCCGGCATCGATGCCCGGTTGACGGGAAGGCGGCTGAATCTGTCCCCGGACCGGGTCGATGCGGTTCAGTTCTGGCTGCGAAAAGTGGCAGCGGCTTCCCGGGAAAAGTCCGTGTTTGTCGGCGCAGAAGGTACTGTGGAATTTACCGTGCCGAAAATTTCAAGCAGCAAATCGTTCGAGGTGGTGGGAATTCCCCTGAAAGAACCGGGGCTTTATATCGTGGAAATCGAAAGCGCCATTCTGGGAAAAGCGCTTCTCGATGCGCCCGGACCCATGTTTGTGCCGGCAGCGGCGCTGGTCACCAATATGTCCGTCCATTTCAAGCAGGGCCGGGATGCATCCCTTGTCTGGGTAACGACTCTGGATCGGGGGGAACCCGTCAATAACGCGGATATCCAGGTAATGGATTGCAAAGGAAACGTTCTTTGGACGGGAAAGACCGATGACAGCGGGATTGCCCGGATCGACGCGCGACTGCCGGATGGTCGGTCTTTTCCCGAATGCCGGTACGATCGGCCTGAATTCGACGGTTCCTATCAAGGCCCTCTCGGCAGTCTGGAACAAGGTTTGTTCATCACGGCCCGGACCCGAGACGACATGAGTTTCGTGCATTCCAGTTGGAACGATGGTATCGAGGTCTGGCGGTTCAATCTTCAGGATGCGGACAATCCGGGTCCGCTGGTCGCTCAGACCATCCTCGATCGGTCGCTGCTTCGGGCCGGCGAAACCCTCCATATGAAACATGTGATTCGGCGGCAAACAACGGCCGGTTTTTCCATTCCAGCAGACAGACTGCTTCCGGATACGGCATTTATCCGCCATGGCGGCACCGAACAGACCTATTCTATCCCACTGACCTGGGACAAGGCAGCCGGGGTGGCGGAAAGTGTCTGGGAAATTCCCCACGAGGCCAAACTGGGTGGCTACAGTATCAACCTCAGCAATCGGGCCTACGCGGAGCATTCCGGTTGGATTGACCGACAGGGCAGTAACACCGATCCTGGCGGTCAGGCTGCCGGCGACACGGAAAATTCGCCATTTGTCGGGGATAACGATGAAAAGTGGCTGGCATCCGGATTGTTCCGTGTCGAAGAATTCCGGGTGCCGCTCATGAAGGGGACAATTCAGACACAGTCCGAGCCGCTGGTCAACAGCCGGGAGGCAGTGGTGGATTTGAGCGTTCAGTACCTGTCGGGAGGTGGTGCCGGTCTTCTACCTGTCAAGCTGCGCATGGCGGTCAGTGATAAATCGATATCCACATTCTCGGATTTCGATGATGTCATCTTCGGAAATGGAGGGGTACGGGAAGGCCTCTTCAGACAGGGTGAGGAAGCGGATTCTGAAGCGGAGGGGGAAGAAAATGTCCGGGCTGCCCAGATAAAAACACTGCCGAGCCTGGAACTGACACTGGATAACAATGGTTTTGCACGTAGCCGGATTCCCGATATTCCCGTATCGGATCGACCCCGGGAAATGACGATGGAAATGGAGTTCACCGACCCGAACGGCGAAATACAGACCGTTTCCAGACGGATACCGCTTTGGAATTGCGGCCGGATGGTCGGGATTCGGCCCGGTAATTGGACGATGTCTTCGGAGAATCTTCAGTTCCACACGGCAGTGGTCGATCTCTCCGGAAAGCCGGTTGCCGATGCACCGGTGAAGGTCACGATCTATCAGCGAAACGTCCTGTCACACCGAAAGCGGCTGGTGGGCGGGTTTTACAGCTATGACCACACGACCGAGATCAAACGGATCGGAACATTTTTCGAAGGAAAAACCGATGCACAGGGATTCCTGGTCTGTGAGGGGAAATCCCCCGTATCCGGTGAAGTCCTTCTGCTTGCCGAAAGCCGGGATGCAGAAGGAAATCCGACACGGGCCAATCAGAGCATCTGGATTGCCGGTAAAAACGAATGGTGGTTCGAAAGCGGGGATAACGACCGGATGGATTTGATTCCGGCCAAAAAACGATTTGAACCGGGAGAGACTGCGGCCTTTCAGGTGCGGATGCCCTTTCGGGACGCGACAGCGCTGATTTCCGTAGAGCGTGAAGGGGTGATGGAAACCCGTGTTCAGAAAATATCCGGCAAAGCGCCGGTCGTTGAAGTTCCGATACTCGGAAATTATGCGCCAAATGTTTATGTGTCGGTGCTGGCGGTCCGCGGACGGATTGCCGATGTCCAGCCGACAGCCATGGCCGATATGGGAAAACCCGCATTCCGGATCGGCATGGCGGAAATCCATGTGGGCTGGAAAGCCCATGAATTGAAAGTTTTGGTGAATACGGATCGTAAGATTTACAAAGTCCGTGAACAGGCGGCGGTTTCCGTCCACGTAACGACAGCGGACGGACAGATACCCCCCGCCGGCACGGAAATCGCTCTGGCTGCCGTGGATGAAGGATTGCTGGAGCTGATGAAAAACAACAGTTGGCACATCCTGTCATCCATGATGGGGCTGCGCGGCTGCTCGGTCGAAACGGCCACGGCCCAGATGCAGGTCGTGGGCAAACGGCATTTCGGCTTGAAAGCGCTGCCTCCGGGCGGCGCCGGCGGCCGTCAAACCACCCGTGAGCTGTTCGACACCCTGCTTCTCTGGAAGGGCAGGGTGTTCCTGAATGATAGCGGTGAAGCGGAGATACCGGTGCCGCTGAACGACAGCATCACCGCTTTTCGCATTACGGCCGTGGCAAGCGGCGATACGGGCCTGTTTGGAACCGGATCGACGACGATTCAAACCACGCAGGATCTGGCGATTTTCTCCGGTCTTCCGCCGATGGTGCGGGAAGGTGATGTGTATCGGGCCGGTGTGACGGTTCGGAACACGTCTCCGCGACATCTCTCCGTGAAACTCGCTGCTCGATCCGGCGGGATTTCGGTTCAGCCCGAATTTCGGGAAATACCGCTTTCGTCCGGAGAATCCCGGGATATCGGATGGGATGTGACCGTGCCGATGGGGGAGAAAAGCATCTCCTGGGAGATCGATGCCATGGCGAATGACGGATCGGCCGAAGATCACATCCGCCGGGTTCAGCAGGTGCTTCCGGCGGTTCCGGTTCGTGTATTTCAGGCAGTGCTGTCCCGGCTCGAAGGTGATTATTCGCTGCCGGTGGCACTGCCGCAAGGGGCACTTTCCGGCGGCGGAATCCATGTCGATGTCAAAGCCCGGCTGGCCGACAGCCTTACGGCGGTGGCCGACTACATGAGACAGTATCCGTACGGGTGTTTGGAGCAGAAAGTGTCGATTGCGGTGTCGCTGCGGAACCAGGCTCTCTGGGAGCGCACCATGGCCCGGATTTCGGCGTATGTGGATGCAGACGGGCTGGCCAAGTACTTTCCCACTTGCATATACGGTGATCCGGTGCTGACCGCTTATCTGATCGCCGTCAGTCATGAGGCGGGCTGGCATCTGCCGGAAGACTTCGTTCAGCCGGCGGCGGCCGGTCTTCGTAACTTCGTGGAAGGCAAGATTATCCGCTATGGGGTACTGCCTACCGCGGATCTTTCCCTGCGGAAATTATCCGCCATCGAGGCTCTTTCCCGAATCGGACAGGCCGATGCCCGGCTTCTGGATTCGATTGCCGTCATCCCGGAAATCTGGCCGACATCCGGGGTGATCGACTGGGTGAACATTCTGACAAGACTCGATCTGGGGCTCGGGCAGGCGGAAAAACTGGCCGCAGCCGAGCAAGTGCTGCGGGCTCGGCTGTCTTATCAAGGAACCGTCTTGAGCTTTTCCACAGCAGAGACAGATCGTCATCTCTGGCAGCTCATGGTGTCGAGCGATGTCAATGCCGTAAAACTCCTGTTGACCGCTATCCCGTTGAAGGGCTGGGAATCGGATATCCCGAAGATGGTCCGTGGGGTATTGGGCCGTCAGAAGGCTGGACGGTGGGATCTGACCACCGCCAATGCCTGGGGTATTCTGGCCATGGAGAAATTTTCGCAGCACTTCGAGGCGGAAACGATAACCGGTCAAACGACAGTAGCGCTTCCTGGCCAGGTCCATCGTTTCGACTGGGCGGTCAATCCAAAAGGGGATTCGCTGACACTGCCCTGGCCGGATGGGCTGGCGTCTCTGACCGCAACGCATCCGGGACAGGGCAAACCCTGGCTGTCGCTCCGGAGTCTGGCAGCCATCCCGCTTACGGAATCCCTGGCGAGCGGTTATGAAATCAAGAAAAGCTGTACTGCCGTGGAGCGGAAAAAACCGGATCAATGGACGCGCGGGGATATTCTGCGCGTGGAGCTTGAAATCCGGGCTCAGACCGATATGGCATGGGTGGCGGTTTCCGATCCGGTGCCGGCCGGTGCCACGATTCTGGGAACGGGTCTGGAAAGGGATTCGCGAATCTTGACACAGGGAGAAAGCCGGAAGGGCAATGCCCGCCCGGCCTTTGTGGAGCGATCCCAATCCGCCTATCGGGCGTATTTCGAAGATGCGCCCAAAGGCACCTGGACATTGTCATACACTGTGCGTTTGAACCAGAGCGGGACGTTTCATCTGCCCCCGACACGGGTGGAGGCGCTGTATGCGCCGGAAATGTTCGGTGAGCTGCCCAATGCAGCGATAGAAATCAAGCCTGGCGGATAATACTGGTGCAGAGTAACCGTTCACACCCCCTCCCTGATGAATGTCATTGGAAGAGATTAACTATTTGTAAACACAATTTTCCCTCCTCCCGACCTCCCCCCGCTGGGGGGAGGAGGTGAACGGTTACGGTGCAGATTATGCCCTTTCGCAGTATAACATGGCGTTACACCATAGGTTTTATGTTGGGTATAGGGCTGTCGGCATGTCTTCTGCTTTCAACTGCCGGAGCATTGTCACCTCTTGAACGGGTGAAAGCCGAATTCAGGCCTTCCGAGGCCCTGCTCCTGGATCGAAACGGTGCGGTGCTGCATGAGATGCGGATCGATCCGACCGTCCGGCGCCTTTCGTGGACAAGCCTTTCCGATATTTCCCCGGCGCTTCGGCAGGCCGTCATATGGACCGAAGACCGGCGTTTTTTTTCACATGACGGTGTGGACTATGCCGCATTGGTCAAGGCTGCGGTCACGAGTTTTTTTCCCGGTCATCCGCGGGGGGCCAGCACCATTACCATGCAGGTGGCCGCTTTTCTGGACAGGGAGCTTCAGGCCGGGAAAGGACGGCGGACCCTGCGTCAGAAATGGGTTCAGATGAAGGCGGCCCGGAATATCGAAGGCGTCTGGCGCAAGGAAGCGATTCTGGAAGCCTATCTGAATCTGGTTTATTATTCCGGTGAATTTCAGGGGGTTCACGCCGCTTCCCGGGGGCTTTTCGGCAAGGAGCCCCATGGTCTGGATGAAGCCGAATCGTTGATTCTGGCCGCTCTGATCCGCAACCCCAATGCCGCACCATCCGAAGTGACCCGAAGGGCCGGAAATCTGAATTCCGCACTGGGCTCGCGCATCCCGGCAGCACGGATACAGGAGAAAATCGATCAGGCCTTTCGGGGATCTCGATCCGTGGCCAAACAGGCGGATACCGCGCCGCATGTGGCCCGAAAACTGTTGAAAGACCGAAAAGAGCCGGTGATAACCTGCACACTCGATGCCGATTTGCAGCGGTTTTCCGAAGAAAGACTGTTTCATCATCTGACCCGGTTGAAAACAAACCATGTGGGGGAGGGCGCTGTTCTCGTTGTCGAGAACGCCACCGGAGAAGTTCTCGTCTATGCTTGCCATACCACGGATCCGGCCCGATCGCGATTTGTGGATGGTGTCGTTGCCAGACGGCAGGCCGGGTCCACCCTGAAACCTTTTCTTTACGGCGCAGCCTTCGACCGGCGGATTCTGACTCCTGCCTCCCTTCTGGAGGACGGGCCGCTCGATATTTCGGTGGATGCCGGCATCTACCAGCCAAGCAACTACGATCATGCCCATCGGGGAGCGGTAACGGTGCGGATCGCACTGGCATCGTCCCTGAACATTCCGGCGGTACGCGCCGGAGAGATGCTCGGCCACGAGGCATTCGTTCAGACACTGAGAGATATCGGAATCGACGGGCTGCATGAATCCGGATCATTTTACGGGCCGTCACTGGCACTGGGTTCGGCCGATGTTACGTTGTGGGAGCTGGTGAACGCATACCGCACTCTGGCCAACGGCGGTACCCGCAGCCGGATGAATTTGCGCCCTTCATCAGATACGAAAAAAACGGAACCGCTGCCAGTATTCTCAAAAGAAGCTGCGTTTCTGATTTCAGACATTCTTTCCGATCGTGAGGCCCGCAGTCTGACGTTCGGCCTTGAAAATGTTTTGGCCACCCGCTTCTGGACGGCCGTGAAAACCGGCACCAGCAAGGATATGCGGGACAACTGGTGTGTGGGATATTCACAGCGATATACGGTGGGGGTGTGGGTCGGTAATTTTTCTGGGCAGCCCATGTGGAATGTCAGTGGTATGACCGGGGCGGCGCCGTTGTGGCTGGAAATCATGAGTGGACTGCATCCAAACAGTGATAAGATACCGGTCAGTCCTCCCGAAGGGGTGGTCCGGTGTCGGATTCAGTTGCCTTTTCAAAACGGTTCAGCATATCCGGAATGGTTTATCCGGGGGACCGAACCGGATATCGAAACCCTCCAGGCCGCTTCCCCCATGCCCCGTATCGTTTATCCGCCTTCCGGATCGATCTTTGCCGTTGATTTCGATATCCCGAAACATCATCAGCAGATATTCTTCACTTATCGCGGCCATACCCAAGGTCTTCACTGGAAGCTGGACAACCGATTTCTCCGGACGGATTCCGGAAGAACCGCCTGGAACCCGATTTCCGGTCATCACGAACTGGCGCTCTGCGATGCGGGCGGCAACGTGCTGGATGCTGTCCATTTCCTGGTGCGCGGCCGTAATGTTTCGGATGAATAGACATAGAGAATATCCGCCCTCGTCCTCGGCAGCCATCATGACCGCAATGGGGACGACGAAATTTTCCGAATGGCGGGTCGTCTGGTTCTTCCATGTTTTTTCGAGATTCCGGCATTGACGCATCGCATAGCGGTGTTGTACAAGACAAATCAGACCGATTTACATTCAGAACAACCAGAAAGGAGACTTGATGATGAAAAAAAAATGTATGTCAACATGGATTCTGTTCGTACTTTCTGCCATTCTATTCGTTCCGGTGGTATTCTGTGCAGATACTTCCGTTTCCGCTGCCGCACAAACCGTCCGATTTGCCGTGCTTTCGGATATCCACTTCTATGACAGCTCTCTGGGAACGTCGGGCCTGGCTTTTGAAAAATATCTGATGACCGATCGTAAATTGCTCCGGGAAAGCCAGGCCATCACGAATGCCGCGTTTTATCAAATTACCCAGACGGACGTTCAGTTTCTTCTGGTGTCGGGCGATATGACCAAGGACGGAGAACTGATCTGCCATAACGACATGGCTGCATATCTCAAATATCTCGAAGACAACGGCATCCAGGTTTACGTGGTTCCCGGTAATCACGATATCAACAATCCCGATGCGGTTTCTTTCAGCGGTGCCGAGACAACTCCGGTACCGAGTGTTACACCGGAAGATTTCGTCAAGATTTACGGACAATTCGGATATCAGCAGGCAATCGCCAGAGATCCGAATTCCTTGAGCTATCTGGTCGAGGCTGTGCCGGGGCTCTACATTCTGGGCATGGATGCCTGCCGATACCGGGAAAACGTGGATACCCCCATTGTCGGGGGCCGTTTCAGTCAGGAAACATTGAACTGGATACTGGCCCAGATTGCCTGGATAAAGGCCAACAACCAGCAGGTCATCGGGTTCATGCATCACGGGATTGTGGCCCATTATTCCCTGGAACCCACGCTGTTTTCCAACTTTCTGGTGGAAGACTGGGAAAAAATTTCAAAGCTTTTTGCCGATGCCGGCATGCGCCTGGTTTTCACCGGCCACTATCATTCCCAGGATGCAGTTAAAAAATCGTTTCAAGAGGGTACGCAGCCGTCATTCATATTCGATGTGGAAACCGGTTCCCTGGTGGCATATCCGGTTCCCTACAGACTGGTTACCTACTATGCGAGTCAGTCCATTTTTCAGATAGAAAGCCAATTGATCACCGAGATCGATTATGATACCGGCGGTGTGCCATTTCAGCAGTATGCCAAAACATATCTGGAGACCGGTCTGATGCTGATCGCCAGGACGATACTGATGTATTATTTCGGAATGGATGCCAGTGAGGCCGAGGTTTATGCACAGAACTTCGTCGATGCACTCATCGCCAATTACGCAGGGGACGAGAATCCGAGTATCGAGACACTTCAGGCGGCGATGGGGTACTTGCAGATGTCCGAGCCGATCATGAAACTGATCGGTATGGGCATGCTCAGCCTCTGGAACGATCCGCTTCCGGCGGACAACAATCTGTATCTCGAACTGAAAAACGGGTTGAGTTATCCGAGATGATTCCTGTTTTTCCCCACAAACGAACCGATTGCGTAAATAGATTCATCAATGCCGATTTAAAACCCGCTCTATCAAGGAGAAATTAACATGCTCAATGATTCCATTGCAACCAAAGGCGTTCCGTTCGATGTGAAAGAACATGTCACCTATGCCATCGGATCGGTTGTCAGCAAAACTTTGCTGAAAAAAGACACTGGCAACATCACCCTGTTCTCATTCGATAAGGGGCAGGGACTTTCCGAACACACCTCTCCTTACGATGCGGTGGTGCATATTCTGGACGGCGAGGCGGAGATCACCATCGGCGGCAGGATGCAGATGGTCAAAGCCGGGCAGATGCTGATCATGCCAGCCAATATCTCTCATGCCCTGCATGCACAGGTGCAATTCAAAATGCTGCTCATCATGATCCGGGGAAATTGAGATGATCCGATTTACCGGCATCAACCATCTGGCCATGGCTACCGGGGATATGGACGCCACCATCTCCCCGCTTGCGCGATCTGCTGGGCATGCGTCTGAAGGCTCTTGCCGTTCGCATAACCATGCTAAATGAAAGGAGTCTATGCTCAATGCAAATTCTGATCGCTGAAGACGATTTCACATCCCGCACGATGCTGGCAGGTGTGTTAAAAAAACAAGGTCACGAGGTAACGGCCACGGTCAACGGTGCCGAAGCCTGGAAAGTGTTGCAGCAGCCCGGTGCCCCATCGTTGAACATTCTCGACTGGAGAATGCCGGAGATGGATGGAATGGAAGTTCTACGCCGGGTTCGTGCGCAACAAACCGACCAGCCGCCTTATATCATCATGTTGACCGCCAAGGGTGAGAAGTCTGATATCATCAATGCACTGGGCGCCGGGGCCAACGACTATCTGATCAAGCCGTTCGATACCGGCGAACTTCTCGCGCGTGTCGAAGTCGGGCGCCGCATGGTCGAGATGCAGGCCAGCCTTTTGGAGTCATTGCAAAAAAATAATGAAGCGATCAAAGCTGCTGGAAAAATTCAGGTCAGTCTTCTGCCGAAGCATTTCTCCGCAAGTGACCAGGGAAAGTTTGCATGGAAATTCAAACCTTGCGATGCCGTGGGTGGAGACATATTCAATATCGTCTCTCTGGATGCCGATCATATCGGCCTTTATATGCTCGATGTAGCGGGTCACGGTATGCCGTCGGCCATGATATCCGTTATGGTTTATCAACTGTTGAACCCTCTTAGCGGCATCCTTGTCGATCATACTGTCGATCCACCGCATATCATCGAACCCGAGGCCGTGCTGAGCATGCTCGACAAAGAATTTCCCCTGATGCGTTTCAAACGACATTTCACCATTGTCTATGCTGTATTGGACCTGGTCTCGAAGACACTGACATACAGCAACGCGGCTCACTGTGCACCGATCGTCATCCCGCGTGAAAAAGATATCAAAAGTCTGACCGTTTCCGGCACGGTGATCGGGGTGAACGCATTTCCCTTCGGGCAGGAAACCGTGAATCTGGCTGCCGGCGATAAGGTCGTGTTTATCAGTGATGGCGTGATTGAAACTCGGAATTTGGATAATGAATTGTTCGGAGAAGAACGACTCTATCAGACACTACAAAATCTGCGGTCCTCCACGATAGATGATCTGGTTCAAGGGCTGTACACAGAAGTGATGAGTTTTGCCCAAACACAGCCGGCAGATGACGATGTCAGTATTCTGGCGCTTGAGATCAAGAAGGAGATTTCTCCTGTTTCATAATGAAGACACAGATATTTGTCAACGCCCCTGTCACGGCTGTGAACATGCCCCGATCAAGGACGTACTTCAGGAACCGCCCCTGTTTTTTCATTGTATACCGATGCCAGAAAAACGGTTGCCAGCGGGCAGGTAAAGAGAAACCCGATGAAGACGGACCCACCGATGGCTATGATTCCCATGTAAAGCACAACAACGACGACATGATCCAGAATTTGACCGGTTACAGCCATCCGGTAACTTTCCTTGATGGCATCCGTAACCGCCAAACCCTTATCCGTCATCAACGGCAGCATATAAAGGCAGCAGAACGTTATTGTCAGAACAATCAAAAAGCCGGGCAAAAACAGTATCAAAAAGCCGATCAATATCGCAATGAAAGCGAGTACGCCAAATCCTAACAGCGGGAAGAAAAGATTCATCTGCGAAAATATGTCCTGGATTTTGGGTTCTCGCCCTTCACGAAGCATGAAAAGAATGGATTGAATATATCCTGCCATGGTTACGGGTCCCATCAAACCGAAAGTCAATCCGCTGACCAATGTCATGACCAGTGTCATTAAAACGAGTGGAACGATATTGGAAACGGTCTGTTTCCATGCAGTTTCAATGTGCCATTTAAAATCCATGTTCCCTCCATAATTTTTATGATGTGATTATCCTGCATTGACTGCCCATTTTCCGATTCACATGAATGATTCATCGATTGGTGGTCAGAATCGTTTGTAATCCACCAGTACCGCCGCTTTCCGAAGTCCTGTACGGGTTGTCACTTCTGTAAAGCGGATTTCATCGGCATCGACCGGTTTGTCGCTCTTGATGATGATATTCATATCGTTTACGAGCAACCGGACAGGTTCCAATTTAAGAAACTGTTCCGGATGAAACAGCAAATCCGTAACCCTGTTGAGGTAGTCTTCCGGTTCGTCGAGTTGAACCCGGACCTCGGCAATTTCCTTGTCGATCCGCCCCAGCACATCACCTGCATCGTGGGTGTCCTCTATATTGTCGGAATCATCGGGCATCAGGGATTTCCGGCGTTGCACAAGGGAATCTTTGAGATTCACTTTGATTTCGAGGATGCGCTTTTCGGTCTCCATGTCTCTTTTCAATGCGATCAATGACAGAATCTCTTTCAGGGAATGAGACGCCAGCAATTCCAGCACGCGCAGGGACAATTCTTTTCGGGTTTCTTCTTCGGACGCCATGGGCGCGACAATCCGGTGTTTGGAAAAATCGATACTTGTCTGAAGCACATCTCGTCGAACGATTTCGCCGTCAATTTCCACCCCAAGTACTTTTCTGTCCTGACGATTCATCATCAGCAGCGTGCAGCAACGAGACGCGTTGGTTTTCTGAAAAAAAGCATTCAACTCCTTGTTCTGGGAAAAAAATTCTTGAAATGAACTGTTGTTCATGAATGTTTTTCGAATAAAAGGATTCTTGTTCCAGGAATCTTTTTCAATCGAAATCGGCGCCGACATCCGATCGATCAATTCGTCCGCATATTTCAGCGTATGCTCCACGGCCGGAATCAACTTTTTCCGATAGTGCGACACATAGTAAATATTGGGATGACTCAGTTTGACAACAAGATCGACCGCTTCCAGCAATTCTTCACGCGGACGGATTTCGTCGGTGCTGGCCGTTGCGGATCTGTCTTGAAATCTGGATAAAAAATTGAATAGCCCCATATCTTATCTCCCGTTATCCGCATTTTCATCGATATTTATATCGTTTCTATTTACTGTAACTGGATTTGCCCATGATGTTCATTCCAGTCCAGGTTCGAAAAGCATTCAGGGTGATGGATGATATCGCTGCAAGTAGCTTTTCAGTTTCAGTTTCCGCCGGGTGTTTTCGGAACTCATGTAGCGGATCTTGCCGAAAATCGGTCTGGCCGGCCCCCAGGGACGGTCATAGCGGCCTAGAATCCAGAAAATACCGGAATAGGAATTCGGATCACGGCCATCCAGTGCATAGGCGTTGTTCAGGTGGATCATGGTATCGAGCGCTTCCTGCGGGCCGGCGGACCATTCCAGGATTTTTTTTCCCCAGAGCATCCGCAGATAATTGTGTATCCGGCCTTCACGAATCAGTTGAATCTGTGCGGCATTCCACAGCGGATCATGGGTGGCGGCGTTTTCGAGTGCTTCGGCGGTATATCGGTATGGTCTCGGATCATCGGCATGTCGGTTCAGCTCTGTCTGTGCCCATCCGGGAAGCGATGCAAATCGGTCGTAGTCGTCCGGCATCTGGAAACACATATTGAACCCCAGTTCGCGCCAGGTAATGACCTGATCGAGAAACGCCTCTGCAGAATCGCTGAGCTGCCACCAGCCGGCCCGCTGTCCCCGGGCGGGCACCAACAGCCGATCCGGTGTCCACACCTCCCTTTTCAGAATTTCGGATACAACCTGATGACTGGAAATGTGTCCGAAATGCAGATACGGTGCTAGCCCGCTGGTGGCATCCGCGTCCGGGTGGTTTCGTATGTCGTTGTATACATTCAATTTATCAGATAGAAACACATTCAGCATCCGCTCCCCGGCTGTCTGTCCACCCATAAAACCAGAAACCGGGTCCGGATGATGAGATATCGGCAAAGATTTTAGTGTCTGCGAAATATCGGCAAGGCTTTCGGGAGAAGCCGGCGGCCATTTCGTCAGGATATCCCCAGGCAGGCCTGCCAGCAAGGGAAGCTGTATATCGGACAATGGATCCGGGTCTGGAAAATCCTGAATATACGTGATCATCGCTTTTTGAAGAAATCGTCTGAAACTGAATGCCGTTGTAAATGCCCGACCGGCGGCCGCAAGGGGGGTCAGACCGTTTGAATCCACCGACTCCATGCGGACTCGGCATCGAGCAGCCGCGGTACGCCGCATTTTCGGCATGAAGAAACAGGGAAAAGCATCGGTGACCACGATACATGCGTGATCACCAAGGGCCGCAATCAACCCCCTGCCTTGCCCATTTTCGGTTTCGACAAAAGGATAATAGTGTGCGGGTTTTCTTAGAAAGCCCAGGTGGTTGTCGTTCATACCGTTCAGAATAACTGCATGAAAGCGGTCACAGGCCTGCGGATAATCGCACCGGACGGCCTCGAGGACAACCAGTGGTTTATTCAGTTTTAACGCCCATTCGACAGCCCGCTGCAGGCTGAAATTCCAGCCGGTTCTGCGAAAAGCGGTCATCCAGTAAAGGACGTAATCGCCATCTGCCTGTATCGGAGCGTCGTTATCATGAAATATGCGATTGTTCGGGATACGGTTCATATTGGTCTGCATGTGCCGATGGATAGAATATTCATTGAGAAAAGATGATTTTTTATCCTTTATCCGGACAGAGCGCAACATTTTTTCATCGATTCTTCCTTCAGTCGATCAAAGCCGGAATGTGGATCGTCCGATATCATTTGGTATTTGCTTTTGATGAAAATCATATGATATAGATTCAAATTCTAAACTTGCACTAAAGGTATGAATCATGCGGATTTCACGGCACTAGACATTTCCAGGACATGGCAAAAAAAATCGAAACCCACACAACCCAGTTCACTTTGCCGGACATCCATCTGGCCAGACAACTTTTTGGAGAGCATAATGCTCATCTGAATAAAATTGCAGAAGCCCTGGATGTCGCCATTCAGACCCGTGGAAATACGGTCATGATTTCCGGAGAATCTTTTGCCGAGGCACTTGCCGGAAATATCATCAATCAACTCTATGATCTGCTGAAAAGCGGATATTCCTTATTTCCTACAGATGTCGAATACGCCATCCGGGTTCTCAGTGCAGATGATGGTGCCAAACTGAAAGATATTTTTTTGGATACGGTTTTCATGACGTCCAAAAAAAACCCGATTGCTCCCAAAAGCCGATCCCAGAAAGAATATATCGATGCCATGAGAACCCACGACATCGTCTTCGGTATCGGCCCGGCAGGCACCGGCAAGACTTATCTGGCTATGGCCATGGCCGTATCCGAGCTTTCCAAGGGAACGGTCCGGCGCATCATTTTAACCCGTCCGGCGGTCGAGGCCGGCGAAGCCCTGGGGTTTCTTCCCGGAGATCTGGCCGAGAAAGTGGACCCCTATCTCAGACCCCTTTACGACGCCCTGCACGACATGATGCGGTATGAAAAAGCATCCAGTCTGATTCAACAGGGTGCCATCGAGGTGGCGCCGATTGCCTTCATGCGGGGTCGAACGCTAAACGATGCCTTCATCATTCTCGATGAAGCCCAGAATACCACATCGGAACAGATGAAAATGTTTCTGACCCGGATCGGCTTCAATGCCAAAGCGGTGATCACCGGCGATATCACCCAGATCGATCTGCCTTCTCAAAAACCTTCCGGCCTCATCGAAGCTAAAAAAATCCTTCAGAACATACCCGGTATTCAATTTGTCTTTTTTTCCAAGGCAGATGTCGTCCGGCACCGCCTGGTTCAAGAAATCATCAAAGCCTATGAAGACCTCGAAATCGACAGGTCAAAACAATCATGATTAAAATCAAAGCGTTTCTCATCGCTTTTTTAAACTCCAGTCCTTATCTGCGATGGATTCTGCTGTCCGGCATCACCCTGATTTTTCTGATTCTGCTGTACCCCAATCTGATCCACAATCCACTTTCATACAGCATCGGAGATGTGGCGGAAAGAGATGTCAAATCCCCCAAGGATTTTCTCATCGAAGACCCCGATGCCACAGATACCAACCGCCGTAAAGCGGTTGATGAAATTCTGGCGGTGTATGATCTCGATTCGCCCCTGTCACCCGCCTTGTGTCAGGGGGTCGGGCAGGCGTTTGAATATATCCGGCGGGTGATCGAAACCGAAAAAAACGCTGAAATTGCAAACAGTTTAAACCCTGCGAGTTCACCTGTTCTATCCCATCGCAAACCCAATCTGCGTGATCGTATCTGGGAACAAAAGCCCAAATTCGAAGAAACCATTGGTTTTACCGTCAGTGATGGCACCTATACCATCCTGGAAAAAGAAGAGTTTTCCAAGTCCATCGCCGATCTGATCATCCGTATCTTATCGACGGTTCTGGAAAACGGCGTTGTTTCCAACAAGGACGTTCTGCTTAAAGAAGCGGATAAGGGGATTATCCTTCGGGACATCGCAACCCTTTCCGAAACCTTCATCATCCGCCTGAAATCTTTTTATGGGCTGGATCAGGCCAAGACCATGGTGCGGGTGGTCGGGGCACCGCTGTTGAACGATGTCAACTACAATCTCCGGAATCTGGTGGTCGATTTCGTTCAGCAGATGGTTCAACCCAATATCACTTTCAACCGGAAAGAAACCGAAGAACGCAAACGAAAAGCCTTCGACAGCATCAAACCCGTCTTATACAAGATCAAAGCAGGCGAAATGCTGCTTCGGGAAGGAGAGCGGGTATCAGCGGAACACCTGGTTAAAATTCAGGCGTTTCAAGCACAGGAAAAACAGCATCTGAAGCTTTCGATCGGCATCGGCGCCGCCATCATGATGGTCTGTCTGATGATCATCGTCTTCATTCTCCTTCAATATCATAAACTTCCCATCAATCGTAGTTTCAATACCAATCTGCTGTTTCTCTCCTGTATGCTCATCGTATTTTTTCTGGTGGCCCGACTGTCGGTGACGCTCACGGAAACGCTGGCTCAGAAAACATCATCCGCCATCACCTTGTCCGCTATGCTCCTGGGCATTCCGATGGCATCCGGTGCCATGACGGTCTGTCTGTTCATGGGATTGAGTGTGGCGGCGGCGTTTGCGTTGATTCAGTCTGTGGCCACGGCGTTTATTTTTCAGAACCGCTTCGATATTTTCGTGTATTTTCTGTTGAGCAGCCTCACATCCGCTTACTGTGTACTGCATTGCCGGGAGCGCAAAGTCTTTATCAAGGCCGGTATTCGCATCGGCCTGTTGAATGTTGTGCTGGCCCTGGCCATGACGTTTCTCAGTGCAAATTTCTATGTGGTCGAACTGCTGTGGAACCTGACATTCGCGTTTCTTGGCGGTATCGGTTCCGGTATTGTCGCGGCCGGTCTGGCCCCGCTGGTGGAAATCATTTTCGAATATACGACCGACATCAAGCTGCTGGAGCTTTCCAACCTGGACTGCCCCATCCTGCACAAACTGATGATCGAAGCCCCGGGCACTTATCATCATTCGGTGGTTGTGGGGTCCATGGTGGAGGCGGCCGCATCCGAAATCGGCGCCAACCCCCTGATGGCCAAAGTCTGCGGATATTACCACGATATCGGAAAAGTTAGAAAACCTTTATATTTCGTGGAAAATCAAGTGAACGGCAAAAACAAGCACGATAAACTGGCGCCGTCCATGTCCCGAAGAATTTTGATCGCCCATGTCAAAGACGGAGTGGATATCGCCAGAGAACTCAAACTGGGGCAGATCATTGTCGATACCATTCAGCAATCTCACGGAACCAGCCTGATGCGGTATTTTTATGATAAAGCCAAACAATTGAAAGGTGATAAGGAAGTCAACGAAGATGAGTACCGGTATCCCGGACCCAAACCGCAGACCCGTGAAGCCGGTCTGGTGATGCTGGCCGATGTCGTTGAGGCCGCTTCCCGCACGCTCGACAATCCGACACCGGCCAGAATTCAGGGGTTGGTTCAAAATCTGATCAACAAGGTATTTTCAGACGGTCAGCTCAACAACTGCGAATTGACCCTCAAAGATCTGAACAGCATTGCCAAGACATTCAACAAGATTTTAAACGGCATTCACCATCACCGCATCGAATACAGTGAAACACTCGTACTGGTCGGCGGAAAGGCAAAAGATGGGCATTCTGATAAGCAATCGGCAAAATCGGAAAAAGATTCCGCGAAAGATTCTCGAACAGACAGCTCAGGCCATCTTAAACGACTTGGGATGTCCTGATCACGAACTGTCTCTGGTCATCGTCGATGATGCCGAGATTGAAATCATGAATCGGGATTATCTTACGCATGAAGGCGCGACCAACGTCATTTCTTTTGCGATGCAGGAAGGCGAATTCTCTCAGATTTCGCCTTTTCTGCTGGGGGATGTGATCATCTCGGCGGATACGGCCGAAAAAGAAGCTGCAATGGCCGATATTTCCTTTCGACAGCGCCTGATCGAGCTGTTGATTCACGGCATCCTGCATATCGTCGGTTATGATCATGAGCAGGATGAAGCCGAAGCGCACGACATGGAAACGAAATCCGGTGCTTTGCTTGAACTGGTTCGCAATGCGGTTCCCCGGTGTGGCGTTGTTTTACCGTGAAAATACATGAACCACGAAAAACATGAAAGAAGGGGAGATTTCCATGCAGCTTGTCACCGCTTCTGAAATGCAACGGATGGATCGGGAAACCATCGAAATATTCGGGCTTCCGGGCCGCGTATTGATGGAAAACGCCGGCAGGGGGGTGATCGATGTCATCGTCCGAACATTTCCGGATATCCGCGATCATCATGTAGGCATTGTTGCCGGCAGGGGAAACAACGGTGGAGACGGGTTCGTCGTTGCCCGATATCTTCACGGTATGGGGGTGCCGGTCACCGTTTATCTCTTTGCCGATCGCATGTCTGTCAAAGGAGATGCGGCCGCCAATCTGGAACTGTTGCATGCATTGAACATTCTGGTTGTCGAGATTCCGGATGCAGCAACGCTGGCACCATATCGTACCGGCATGTGTCACCATCGAATATGGGTGGATGCATTGCTCGGAACTGGGCTCAATGCCGACGTCAGAGGCTTGTTCAAGGATGTCATCGAATTGTTGAACAGCTTGAACCGACCGATCATTGCCGTTGACATTCCTTCCGGCCTGAATGCCGATACGGGAATGATCTGCGGGGTCTGTATTCAGGCCCATACCACCGTTACGTTCGGATTCCCAAAAATCGGTCATATTCTGTTTCCAGGAGCAACCGTTACCGGCAGATTGGAAATCATCGATATCGGCATTCCGCCGCACATCGCCAGAAACGTCAATCCCCGACACCAGGTACTGACGCCCGATGAAATCGCCCGGGCATTTCCCAGAAGATTGCCGACCAGTCACAAGGGAACAGCCGGGCATGTATTGGTCGTCGGCGGTTCCACCGGAAAGGCCGGAGCTGTAACCATGAGCGGAATAGGGGCCTTACGGTCCGGGGCCGGCCTGGTAACGCTGGCGATTCCGAAAACATTGAATACGATCATTCAGTCCCACAATCCGGAAATCATGACCGTTCCGATGGATGGACGAAAGAAAGGCCTTTGGGATGAATCGCTGGTGAACGATGTGCGGAAGCTGTTTCCAGGAAAAAAATGCCTGGCCATGGGTCCCGGTATCGGAACATCCACAGAAACCATCCGGTTTGTTTTGGATATCCTTCACGATCTTCCCATTCCGCTGGTGCTGGATGCCGACGGGCTCAACTGCATTGTCGACCGGCTCGATGTCTTGAAGGCACTGAAGGCTCCGGCGGTTTTAACTCCCCATCCCGGTGAAATGTCCCGATTGACAGGAAAGAGCGTTTCGGATATTCAGGCAGACCGGATTGGGATTGCCCGGGAGTTTTCCCGGACCCATGGTGTGCATCTGGTGCTGAAAGGTGCCCGAACCGTCATTGCGCATCCGGACGGCAGCGTATACATCAACCTGACCGCCAATCCGGGAATGGGAACCGCCGGCATGGGCGATGTGCTGACCGGTGTTATCGCCGGGTTGCTGGCTCAGGAACTTGGGCCCGAAGCCGCATCTCATATCGGCGTTTATCTCCATGGGAAGGCTGCGGATGTCCTTTCAGAAGTCAGGGGACCGTTCGGGTTTCTGGCAACCGATGCGGCCGGAGTTCTACCGGAAGTCATTCGTGAGATTGACAGGAGACACACTTTCGATAGCCAGATGAAGGCAGTCTCATGAGCCGTTCTTTTCTCGTTTCGTCCGACAGTGTTGAAGAAACCCGATGGATCGGACAGGTTATCGGGGAATTGGCCGAACCCGGAACCATCATTGCGTTGAAAGGGGATTTGGGATGCGGCAAAACCGCACTGGTTCAGGGCATAGCCAGAGGGGTGAACGTTCCGGAAACGGTATACGTCACCAGTCCTTCCTATACCCTGATCCATGAATATCCCGGCAGAATGCCGCTGTTTCATCTCGATCTGTACCGGCTCTCGCATACGGATTTCGAAGATATCGGACTATATGACATTCTCGACACCCGATCCGCCGTTGTCGCCATTGAATGGGCAGAGCGGCTTTCCGACGACGATCTTGTCGAAGGATTGATCCTCGATATTGAAATTACCGGGGAGAATATGCGAAATATCGTTTTTACAGCCAGGGGGGATAGGCAACAGGCGTTGCTGACCCGTATCGAACATCGTTTAAAGGAGAACCTATGGCACTCATCGTCCAAAAATTCGGCGGCACTTCCGTCGCCGATGTCGAGCGCATTCGAAATGTCGCCAATCGGGTAGTGAAAACCTATGATCGGGGAAATGACGTCGTGGTCATTCTTTCGGCCATGGCCGGCATTACCGACAGTCTCATCGATCTGGCACAGCAGATCACCCATTATCCGGAAAAGCGGGAACTCGACGTCCTGTTGGCCACCGGAGAGCAGACCACGGCCGCCCTTCTGGCTATGACACTGAACGGTATGAACTATCCGGCGCAGTCACTTCTGGGATATCAAGCGGAAGTGGTGACAGACTGCACGTTCGGAAATGCCCGTATTATGGATATCGGGGCAAACCGTATCAAGGAACTTCTGGCGAAACGCTGTATTGTCGTGGTGGCCGGTTTTCAGGGATGCGATGCCGAGGGTAATATTACGACCTTGGGTCGCGGGGGATCCGATACTTCGGCCGTTGCCATTGCCGCGGCCATCAAAGCCGATATCTGTGAAATCTACACCGACGTCAACGGTGTTTTCACCACAGATCCCAATATCTGCAGCGATGCCAGAAAAATCGATCGGATTTCATATGAGGAAATGCTGGAAATGGCCAGTCTCGGCGCCAAGGTTCTGCAGATCC
>CAYQKZ010000012.1:0-4168 GCA_964418135.1 uncultured Desulfobacterales bacterium | reverse complement strand
CTCGGTCGAGTTTGCCAAAAAATACAATGTTCCGGTTCACGTCAGATCGTCATTTTCAGAGGAGGAAGGAACCATGGTGGTGGAAGAAGACAAAAGCATGGAGCGGCTGGTGGTGTCCAGCGTTACCGTCAACAAGAAAGAAGCCCGCATTACCCTGATCAAGGTGCCGGATCAACCCGGAATTGCAGCCAAAATTTTCTCGCCCATTGCCAATGCCGGCGTCAATGTAGATATGATCATTCAAAATCGGCATTCCGGAAAATTCAACGATTTGACGTTTACAGTACCCACGTCCGATTTTGAACAGGCCATGGAACTGGCCCGCCGGATTGCCGCGGAAATCGGTTCGGAAGATGTGCTGGGAGACATGAATATCGCCAAGGTGTCGGTGATCGGGGTCGGCATGAAGAACCATTCGGGTGTGGCTTCCCGGATGTTTGGGGCGCTGGCTGCCGAAAACATCAACATTCTGATGATCAGCACCTCCGAAATCCGCATTTCCTGCGTGATTGCCGAAAAATATGCGGAATTGGCGGTGCGGGCACTGCATTCGGAATTCGGACTCGACAAGTCCTGATTCCCTTTTTATGGTGTGCCCCCCTCCCGGCCTCCCCCCGCTGGGGGGAGGAAGTGAACGGTAACATTGTCGGGGTGGGTTCGAAATCCGCCCCGATTGTATTCAGTGTCAGGGGCATGACGAATATTGCCGATTAGCGGGGTTATACAGTGGAATCTTTTTCAGACATTGCTATCCTTTTTGTTGACGACGAGCCGGACATACTGCGTGCAGTCGAGCGACTGCTGCGAAAGGAAAGCTATGCAAAACATTTTGTCGAAAATGCGCTGGATGCATTGGCTTTAATGGCAAAAACACCGATTCATATCATTGCCACAGATATGAAAATGCCTGGAATGGACGGGCTGACCCTTCTCGGTCAGGTCAAGGAACATTATCCGGATACGGTCCGGATGGCATTGAGTGCCAATATACAAATTGATCAGTTGCTGCAATGTATCAACTCCGGCAAAATTTATCGATATATTACCAAGCCGCTAAAACACGAAGAACTGAAACAGGCGATTAAGGACGCCATTGACTATTTCCTGATGCGTAAAGACCGAATCGCTCTTGTCCTTGAACTTCAGAACAAAAATATACAACTTCACCACTTACTGGAGCAGGAAAAGAGCATCAAACAACAATTATTGGAGCGTCAGAACGAATTGGAAGTTCAATACGTAAAGCTCCGTGCAACGCAGCAGGAATTGATTCATGCGAATGAAAGTTTAAAAACAATCTTCGACAAGTGTTCTTTCGGCGTTGTGGTAATTGGCAGAGACCGGCTGATTCATTGGGCGAACCACTACGTCTATACGCTGGCCGGCATTGAAGGTGCAACGGCCCTATGCGGCAAGGCTTGCGAAGGGCTTTTATGTTCAACATCGCAGAGAGAATGCCCGATTCTTGACCTGGATCAGGGTGTCGACAACTCCGAACGAATCCTCCGACATCAGGATGGCCATGAAATTCCGATTCTAAAGAGTGTCATCGAAATTGAAATGAACGGCAAACCGGTTCTGCTTGAAACATTTGTGGACATCACAGAGCTTAAATGTGCAGAGCAAGAGCTTAAAGAGGCAAATGCACGGGCCAACAGCCTGGCAGCCCAGGCCGAGAAGGCCAACGCCGCCAAGAGTGAATTCCTGGCCAACATGAGCCATGAGATCAGAACACCCATGAACGGTATCATCGGCATAGCCGGGTTGTTGCTCGACACAGACCTGAATGACGAACAACGGCAGTACGCTGAAATCGTGTACAGCAGTGGTGAATCGCTACTTGGCCTGATCAACGATATACTCGACTTTTCCAAAATCGAGGCAAATAAACTCGACCTGGAGACACTGGATTTTGATTTATTGAACCTGCTGGATGATTTCGTAGCCACCTTGGTGATCCGGGCTCAAGAGAAGGGATTAGAGTTTATCTGTTCTGCCAATCTGAACGTGCCTACTCTGCTTCGGGGTGATCCGGGCCGTTTGCGCCAGATCCTCACCAATCTTGCAGGCAATGCCATCAAGTTTACCCATCAGGGCGAAATAGCCGTTCGTGTAACACTGATTGAAAATAATCAGGATGATGTTCTTCTGCACTTCTCAGTAAAAGATACCGGTATTGGGATTTCGAAAGAAAACCTCGACCTGATTTTTTCCGATTTCACCCAGGTGGACGCTTCGATAGCGCGGCAGTACGGCGGCACTGGTTTAGGGCTGGCCATATCCAAACAACTATCCGAACTGATGGGCGGTAAAGTCGGTGTAGAGAGTGAAGTCGGTAAAGGTTCGACGTTCTGGTTTACAGCATGGCTCGGCAAACAACCCAATGGTGTACATGTTGAAATGCCCCCCCCTGCTGAATTGAGAGATGTAAGAATTTTAATTGTAGATGATAACGCTACAAACCGTCAAATTCTCATCACACAACTTACCTCATGGGGAATGCGACCCGCCGAGGCTTCCGACGGTCTTGCAGCGTTCGAGGTTCTCCTTAAAGCTCAGTATGAGGGCGACCCTTTCCGGATTGCGATAATAGATATGCATATGCCCGGAATGAACGGTGAAACACTTGGTTTGGCTGTCAAATCTGATGATCGCCTGACCGATATCCACTTGGTGATGCTAACTTCAATTGGGAAAAAGACTGATTTTGGCCGCCTTAAAGAGATCGGTTTTGATGCCTCTCTGAACAAACAGTCATGTCATAAGGAATTGAAGAAGGTATTGTTACAGGTTCTGATGGGGGTGAAACAGAGTGTGGCCCAACCGCAATTCAATGATACAACTCGTTTATCCCGAGATAGCAGCGATATAATAGGCTTGTTTGCCGGATGCAAGGCTCGTATCCTGCTGGCCGATGACAATATCACCAACCAGAAGGTGGCGTTGGGAATCCTGAATAAACTGGGTCTAAGAGCCGATGCCGTGGCCAATGGTATCGAGGTGATCAATACGCTGGAAAACCTTCCTTACGATCTGATCCTGATGGATGTGCAGATGCCGGAGATGGATGGAATGGAAGTTCTACGCCGGGTCAGAGAGATCGAAGCAAAAAAAGGGTTCCGTTCAGGCAGACTTGTACCTCAACCCGTGAAATCCCATATCCCCATCATTGCCATGACTGCCCATGCCATGCAGGGAGACCGGGAGAAATGTCTTCAAGCCGGCATGAACGACTATATTTCCAAACCGGTATCACCGCAGGAACTGGCTGACCGGCTGAAGAACTGGCTGCCGAAAAATGAGATTGAAGGTGAATGTGACGATATAAAAAAAGAAAAAAAGTTGGAAAAAACCGATGCGTCGAAGACCGAGAATCTGCCGGTTTGGGATAAGCAAAAAATGCTGGAGCGCCTGGATGACCAGGAGCTGGCAATGATGATTCGGGATTGCTTTCTGGCGGATACACCGCAACAGATCCAATTGCTCAAAGCATTTCTGGAATCAGGTGATGTTTCCGGCGTTGAGCGTTTGGCCCACACCATCAATGGTATCTCTGCCAATGTCTGCGGAGAACGATTACGATCGGTAGCATTCTCGATGGAGAAAGCATCCAAGGCTCAGGATATGGCTGCAGCTATTTCTTTAATCAATGATCTTGAAAGGGAGTATGACCGTTTGAAAGAGGCTATGACATCGAAAGTGATTTGCAGCAATGAGTAAACCATCATCGAGCAACCTAACGCAGTTTCCAGTAAAAAAATACCGTACGGCCTCCCTCTAATCCTGATTTGCGTCCATGATTTCTAAAATTTCATCCTGAACCGCAAAAAAAATATCAACGACTTTCGGGTCAAAATGGGTTCCTTTGCTTTCCTGGATGATGGCAAAAGATTTCTCCACAGAAAAAGGCTCTTTGTATGGTCTGCGGGTGGTCAGCGCATCAAATACATCGGCGATGGCCGTAATGCGACCCACCAGTGGAATTTCAGACCCCTTCAGGCCCCGCGGATAGCCCGAACCATCCCAGCGTTCATGGTGGGTATAGGCAATGACTTCCGCCAGTCTGACAATACCTGTCCATGACCCACTCAAAATCCCGGCGCCAATGATGGTATGCTGCTTCATGATTTCCCATTCATCCGGATTGAGTTTACCGGGTTTCAGCAGA
>CAYQKZ010000011.1:0-29393 GCA_964418135.1 uncultured Desulfobacterales bacterium | reverse complement strand
CCAGCGGGGGGAGGCTGGGAGGGGGGCCGGAACGATGATCAATGCCAAAAAAATGATCAATACCACCAAAGTGAGGTCAAGTGTGTATAATTGTCAGCCCGCTGGGAGAGAGAGCATAAGGAAAGTAAGGATTATGCCCTTTCGCAGTATAGAACCATTCCCTTTACGGATAGTTGATTAATGCAACAAAAAACGTGAACATCGAGTAATATATTTTGACGGTAAAAGATTGACAACTTTTCTATTTTGTCTGATATAATTGCTGAAGCAGAAGGATGGAAGTCCCAGTGCATCATGAATATTTACTTTAACGATTTATAGGAAATCACAAATGCCTCAATTTACCGATGAACACCCTGCTGAAGATGCCGAACCCAGCTTCGCCGATCTTCTGGAATCGTACAGTTCCAAAATTACCCGCCATATCGAAGTCGGCAATAAAATATCCGGCCGCATCATTTCAATCGGAAAAGAATCCGTATTCATCGATACCGGAACGCAGATGGACGGCGTGGTCAACCGATCGGATCTGCTCGATGCCAAAGGCGAACTTCCTTATATTGTTGGAGATATCGTTGAGCTTTACGTGGTTTCCGTCAAAGAAGATGATATCCAGCTTTCTAAAGCCATTTCCGGGTCCGGAGAGAACACGGTTCTTTTTGAAGCATATCGCAATGCCATCCCGGTCAACGGAAAAGTCATCGAAACGATCAAAGGCGGATTCCATGTAGATATTCATCATACCCGAGCGTTCTGCCCTGTCAGCCAGATGGATGTTTCCTATATCGAAAACCCGGAATCCTTTGTCGGCCTGTCTTTTGACTTTGCGATCCTCCAGTACGAAGAACGAGGCAGAAATATTGTCGTTTCCCGGCGTGAACTGCTGAAGCAGGATATGGAAAACAAAAAAAGGCAATTTCTGGAAACACTTTCCGTCGGAAGTGTCTGCACCGGAAAAGTGGCCCGACTCATGCCGTATGGGGCTTTCGTCGAATTGATACCAGGCTTGACGGGCCTGGTGCCGATATCGGAAATCAGTTGGTCGCATATCGAAAAGCCTGAAGATGTCCTGAAAATCGATGATACCCTTCAATTGGTCGTCACCGCCATTCAGTCAAAGCCCGAAGGGGATCCGAAAATCGGCCTGTCCGTCAAGCAGGTACTGGACAACCCCTGGAGCCATGTGTCCGATCAATTTCATGCAGGAGATCGGGTCAAAGGAAAAATTGTTCGGCTGGCACCTTTCGGGGCCTTCGTGGAGCTGGCACCTGGTATCGACGGGCTGGTGCATCTTTCCGAAATCAGCTATAAGCGGCGGGTGAACCGACCGGAAGACATGCTGCAGACAGGGGAAGAGGTGTATGTGCTGATCAAGGAGATCGACTTGCTGAAAAAGCGTATTTCCCTCAGCATCAAGGAAGCCGAAGGCGATCCGTGGATGGATGTTCCGAAAAAGTACAAACCGGGACAGCCCCTGGAGGGGTTGATTCACAAGCGGGAAAAATGGGGGTATCTCATTACGCTGGAGCCCGGTATCGTCGGTATTCTGCCGCTATCGACCGTTCGAAATTCCAGCCGGTCCGCGGCTGTGGAATCGCTGAAACCGGGTCGTGCGCTGACTGTGGTGATCGACGAGATCAAAGCGGAAGAAAGAAAAATCACACTCAGACTCGATGCCCCGGAAGACGACAACTGGCAGCAGTTTACCCCTCAGAAATCCGCCCGTTCCATCGGCACCCTGGGAGATAAACTTCAGCAGGCTTTCGATGCAGCCAAATCAAAGTAGGAGGGTGAAATCCGCCCCTGCTGGAAACCGTGATGAATGCCATTTGGAATCCGATATTGATTTCAACGCGGGTTCCGATTCATCATTCTTGAAAATTCCTGTAAATAGCGTATGCTATGGCATTTAAGATTACGAAATGAATTTTCTGCATCTAAATATAAAAATTTATGTGTGACTGATTGAAATAATATTCACCGCAAAGAGAATAATGTGGTTAATTTGGTTTTTTATGGCAATTAAACAAGGACAATGAATGACAGACATACTCGATGAACCCATTTCCGAACCCCGGGCCGAAAAGCCTGCCTTCCTGACAAATACGTACTTCGATGAACTCAATGTTCCCGAATCCGTTTTAAAAGGGTTGGCCGAGGCGGGTTTTGTCCAGTGTACCCCGATTCAAGCCCAGACCCTTCCCATGTCACTCTCCGGAAAAGATGTGGCAGGCCAGGCTCAGACCGGAACCGGAAAAACCGCCGCCTATCTGGTCACTGTTTTTACACGACTGATGGTCGAAGAATCCAGAATTCCCGGCCAGCCCGGAGCATTGATCGTAGCTCCCACCCGCGAACTGGCACAGCAGATATTCGAGGAAGCCGGCCTGATCGGCAAATATACCGGCCTGACCCTCGCTCAGGTGGTCGGTGGCATAGATTACCAAAAACAGGCCGACATCCTGCGAAACGGAGTCGATATCGTCATCTGCACCCCCGGAAGGATTATCGATTATTTCAAACAGGGCATATTCAAAACCAACGACATCAAGATCATCGTCATCGACGAGGCGGACCGGCTGTTGGATCTGGGTTTTTCCAAAGACATGCGATTTATCCTCCAGAAACTGCCCCGTTACGACAAACGTCAATCTCTGCTCTTTTCCGCCACCCTGTCTTTCCGGGTAATGGAACTGACCTACGAGTATATGAATCTGCCGGAATTCATTTCCATCACCCCCGAAGAAGTGGCGGTCGAAGGCATCGAGCAGTCTTTGATTCATGTGGGTGCCGATCAGAAATTGCCCCTCCTTCTGGGGATTCTGGAAAAAGAGACCTGGGAGCGCATTCTCATTTTCGTAAACACCAAGTCCGGGGTCGAGTGGCTGTCGACCAAACTCAAGGGCAACGGGTGGCCGGCCGAAGGCATTACCGGCGATCTGCCGCAGGCCAAGCGCTTCAAACTGATGGAGCAGTTCAAGGAAGGCAATATCAAGATGTTGATTGCCACCGATGTGGCATCCCGTGGGATTCATGTGGAGGACATCAGCCTGGTCATCAATTACGATCTTCCCCAGGATGCGGAAAATTACGTCCATCGCATCGGCCGCACGGCCAGAGCCGGAAAAACCGGCAAAGCCATTTCTTTTGCCTGTGAAACCTATGTCTTTCATCTCGAACCGCTCGAAAGCCTGTTGAATTCCAAGATTCCCGTGGCCTGGCCTGAAGACGACTGGTTCAAGGAAGACAAGGCCGGCCCGGTGCCGCGAAGCCGCTATTCTGCGGATAGAGCCCGCAGACCCGATCGCAAACCCAGACCCGCCGTACCCAAACGTGGTGAGAGCGGTGAACGCAGTTCCCGCAGGAAAGAAATGCCGGCCTTTAAATTCATCATTCCTCGGGGAGATAATTATTTTCCGGGTACTTTTTTCGGTTTTGCCCCGGAACCACCTGAAGGCTTCGATCTTTCCGAAGCTTCCACGGAAGTACCCGAAGTGGACGAGATATTCGATTTCGAGGAAACAACCGAACTCGAGGTTTCAGAAATTCTTCCGGCAGATCCGGAAGAGCCATCATCCGAAGCACCTGCAATCGAAGAACCGCCTGCAGAATCTCCGGAACCGACACCCGTCAAAAAGAAACGCAGACGCCGTCGATACAACAAGAAAAAGAGTCCGGCCACTGCATCAGAAACCCCTGTTTTTTCGGATACTACAGATCAACCAGCATCCGAATAATTGACAGAACGAATCCGATCCATTCCTCTCAAAACGTGTTCCCCCTTTTTTCAACAAAGGGGGAAATGAGAACCCTGAATTCTCGTTGTCACTTTCAAGATGATCGCCTGCCCTCGATATGAAACCATGTGTTAAAAAGCCTCTTCCGAAAACATCCACCTGTCCGGGTCCCCATCCGGCGGGTTCCGTCGCCACCCGCATTCCCGATCGCATTTACGACCCCGCCCTTCCGATCATGGAAAAAAAGGATGAAATCATTCAGTCCATTATCACGCATCCGGTTGTGATCGTATCCGGAGAAACCGGTTCCGGAAAAACCACCCAATTACCTAAATTCTGCATAGATGCGGGCCGAGGGCAGACCGGTATCATCGGCTGCACCCAACCGAGACGCATCGCTGCCATGACTGTGGCCAACCGAATTGCCGAAGAGCTGGGAGAACCTCTCGGTCAGACCGTTGGATATAAAATCCGTTTTACCGATCACACCGGCCCCCGATCGATCATCAAGATCATGACGGACGGCATTTTGCTGGCCGAAACTTTGAATGATCCGTTTCTGAGCCGCTACGACACCCTGATTGTGGATGAAGCCCACGAACGGAGTCTGAACATCGATTTCATTCTGGGCATTGTCAAGACATTGCAATACCGGCGTAACGACTTGAAACTGATCATCACTTCCGCTACCATCGACACGGAAAAATTCTCGAAAGCATGCGATATGGCGCCCGTCATCGAAGTGTCCGGACGCATGTATCCAGTGGAAGTGCGCTATGTTCCGCCGGTCATAGCCACCGATGCAGATGATGAACCGACTGCTGTCGAGCAGGTGGTCCGGTCCGTTGAACGGCTTTTCCGTCAGGAACCGTTCGGCGATGTCCTCGTGTTCATGCCCACCGAACAGGATATCCGGGAAACCTGTGAATTGATTGTCGGCAGAAAGTTTCCACATGTCACCGTGCTTCCACTCTTTGCCAGGCTCTCCGGAAAAGACCAGGCACGGGTGTTCATGCCAGCCGTCGGCCGAAAAATCATCGTTGCCACAAATATCGCCGAAACATCTTTAACCATTCCCGGTGTAAAATACGTCATCGATACCGGTCTTGCCCGGATTTCCCAATACACTCCCCGCTCCCGAACCACTTCCCTTCAGGTGCGGCCCATCAGCCGAAGCAGTGCCGATCAGCGAAAGGGACGCTGCGGCCGTATGGAAAACGGGATTTGCATCCGGCTCTATGCCGAAGAAGATTATCTGTCGCGCCCGCTGTTTACACGGCCGGAAATTCTCCGATCCAACCTGGCCGAAGTCATCCTGAAAATGATGGCTTTGAAATTGGGGACCATCGCCGATTTTCCGTTTATCGACCGACCCGATTCCCGCAGCATTTCAGATGGGTTCGACCTGTTGATGGAGCTTGGGGCCATCCGAAAGACGGACCACCGAGAACAAAAAAAAGAGGACAGACAACAGACCACGGACCACGGGTTGCTGCGCGCATCTGTTGTCTGTCAACCATCGTCGCCTCTTTGTCATACCCTGACCGAACAGGGCCGGTTCATGTCCCGAATCCCGGTAGACCCGAGGCTCTCCCGGATGCTATTGCAGTCCCGGATCGAAGGCTGCATTCCGCAGATTGTCGTCATCATTGCCGCTCTGAGTATCCAGGACCCCCGGGAAAGGCCTGTGGAAAAAACTCAGCAGGCAGATCAGGCCCATCGGATATTCAGTGATCCGTCGTCTGATTTCATCATGCTGCTGAACATCTGGAACGCATACCATCACCTTCAGGAAACGGATAAATCTGCGGGCAGTCTAAGACAGTTCTGCAGCCGACATTTTCTGTCGTACAAGCGGATGCGGGAATGGCGGGACATTCATTTTCAACTTACCGAAATTATCAAAGAACTCAAGATGATGTCCGTCATCGCCCTCCCCTCCCCAGCTCCGGCTTCCCTTCCATCCAAGCCGAAACAGAAAAGCACATCCGATTTTTCGGACACGTACAACGCCATTCATCGTTCGATTCTCAGCGGATTTTTGTCCAACATCGCCCAGAAAAAAGACAAGAACATCTTTCGGGCGGCACGGGATCGGGAAGTCATGATTTTTCCCGGTTCCAGCCTGTTCAACAAGGCCGGTAACTGGATCATGGCGGCCGAAATGGTGGAAACGTCCCGGTTGTTTGCCCGGATTGTTGCCGGTATCGACCCCGGATGGCTCGAAGAACTGGGAAAACCCCTCTGTCGTTATACGTGGAGCCAGGCCCACTGGGAACGCACCCGCGGGGAAGTCGTGGCGTTCGAGCAGGTCAGCCTCTTCGGTCTTGTGATCGTCAACCGGCGTCCGGTATCCTACGGTCGAATCGATTTGCAGGAGGCCTCCGATATTTTCGTACGAAGCGCCCTCGTGGAAGGTGATATCAAAAAGCCTTATCCGTTCATGATTCACAATCAAAGTCTGATCGAAGAAATTCAGGATATCGAAAACCGTTTCCGGCGAAAAGATATTCTGATCGGTGAGGCGGATCTATACGATTTTTACCGGTCGCGGATACCCCATTCGATCTGCGATATCCGGACCTTTCAACAATTTCTGAAAGACAAGGGAAATGATCATTTCCTTCACATGAAACGGGAATATCTGCTTCAGTACTTGCCGGATTCCGAGGAAATGGCCCTGTATCCGGACAAAGTCGCACTGGGCGGCAACCATTTTTCGTGTCTGTACAGCTTCGAACCCGGCAGCCTGGCAGACGGTCTGACGGTTCACATTCCATCGGCTGCGGCACCGGCCGTTCCCCGGGAATCGCTCGACTGGATGGTACCTGGACTGCTGAAGGAAAAACTCAGTGTTTTGATAAAGACCCTGCCCAAGATATACCGAAAACAACTGGTTCCCATTTCCCGAACCGTGGATATCCTGGTAGCTGAAATGCCGCGAGATAATGACATCCTGGCCAATGCATTGAGTCGGTTCATTTATCATCGTTTTGCCATCGATATTCCGGCATCCGCCTGGTCGGAAGAAGCGCTTCCGGATTATCTGAAAATGCGTATTGCCATTATCGGTCCCGAAGGCAAGGAAATCTGCAGCGGACGGGACCGATCCATCCTGGAGAACCTGACACCGGAACCCACCGATACCGCGGTTCTTGATCGGGCTCGAAAAAGCTGGGAACGGCGAGCCATTACCGAATGGGATATGGATCAAGTACCGAATGTCATCGATATTCAAGGAGATACGGGAATTTCCTATACCCTGTTTCCCGCTCTGGTCAAGGGTTCAGACAATGGCAGCATCCATCTGCAACTCTTTGAAAACCCTGGAGAAGCCCTTTCGGCTCATTGTGAAGGAGTTGCCGGGCTGGTTGAAATCGTTTTTGCCAGAGAAATGAAATTTCTTCAAAAATTTCTGACCATTCCCCGGCATCGTGTTCCGCTTACCGAAAAATGGGGAGGCGTCAAAAAATTTGAAAAAAAACTGTATCGGGCCATGCTCACCCGGATGTTTGCCAGGAACATCCGATCCCGGAGCGAATTTATGGCTCTTACGGAGAAAACAATTCCCGACATGCCGTCTTTGGCCGGAAAACTTCTGGAAAGCAGCCTGGACGTTCTCGAAGCCCTGACCGAAGCAATGGGAACAATTGAACAACTTATCCGAAACAACCCTGGCAACATGATTGCCGGACGGTTCTGGAATGGTCTCGAGGAACAGTTGCACACCCTGGTGCCGGACGATTTCATGATCCGCTACGACACCGACCGTTTTCCGCATCTGATTCGATATATGCGGGCGATTGCCATCCGGGCGCAGCGGGCATGGCTGGACTTCGACAAAGATCAGACAAAAAGCCGGGATGTTCAAGTTCTGGCTGATCGGCTCAACATTTTTCAGGATGAACTTTCGGCCCATGCTACGGAAAAAAAGAAGCAGGCGATACGGGATGTATTCTGGATGATCGAAGAATTCAAAGTCTCTTTATACGCTCAGGAACTGAAAACCGTATTCCCGGTTTCCCGGAAACGCATCGAAAAGGCGTTCGAAGAAATCGGCCGGATGGTATAACCGATTTATCCCGGTTCAAGGATCAAAAAAATGAGTGAAACATCCCCGAAAATTCTGGCCTATACGGCTATGCAGGCGGCAGTCCTCATTGCCGCAGGTTTATTCGGTAATTATTTCAAATTTCCGATTTTCCTCAATATCGACTTCATATTCGGCAGTATCTTTGCCATGCTGATATTGCAGTTCTTTGGGCGTGGCATCGGGATTCCGGCGGCGGCTGTCATTGCGGGCTATACGTATGTCCTCTGGTATCACCCTTATGCCATCATTATCATGACCGCAGAGGTAGCTACTGTCGGGTGGCTGATGACCCGCCGCAGAATGGGGATGGTCCTGGCGGATACGATTTACTGGCTCGTTCTCGGGATGCCGCTGGTTTACCTTTTCTACCATATCACCATGCATATCCCTTTCAACAGCACCTCCATCGTCATGATCAAACAGGCCGTCAACGGCATCACCAATACCCTGGCGGCCCGGTTGATCTTTACCGGGTTTGCCGTCCGGTCACGTTCGACATTGATATCTTACAAAGAGATTATCTATAACCTTCTGGCATTTTTCGTACTCTGTCCGGCACTGATCACGCTGGCAATCGGCAGTCGAACCGATTTCACGGAAGTCGATCACCGGGTGCGCAACGCGTTGATTCAAGACAGCCAACTGGTAGGACAATATCTGGAAACATGGGTTTCAAACCGAGCATCGAGCATCAACCATTTAGCTCGGATGGCGGCTACGAACTCCCCGGAGCAGATGCAGCCCTATCTGGAGTTTGCAAAGAAATCGGATGATAATTTTCTGCGAATCGGGCTGCTCGACAAAGACGCCACCACAACAGCTTTCTTTCCGCTGTTCGATGAGTTGGGTCAGAAAAACATCGGGAAAAATTTCTCCGATCGCCCTTTTGTTCCTACCCTGAAACAAACGATCAAACCGATGCTTTCGGAAGTCATCATGGCCAGAATCGGAGTTCCAAAGCCCATGACAACGATGCTGTCTCCGGTGGTCGTGCGTGGAGAATACAACGGCTACGTCACCGGAATCCTCGGCATGGATCAAATCATGCATTTCCTGAAAAAAAGCACCGAAGAAAAATCATCACTCTACACACTGATCGATAAAAACGGCAACGTCATCATGACCAATCGCGCCGATCAACAGGTGATGACACAAATCGCCAGAGGCAGCGGAACTCTGGTTCAACTCGATTCACGGATCAGTCAATGGGTGCCGGTCGTCCCCCCCCATTCCAGTATCATGGAACGCTGGAAGCAATCGTCTTATGTCGTGGAGACCGCCATCGGCAGCCTGGCGGAATGGAAACTGGTTCTAGAGCAGCCCATTGCACCCTTTCAAAAAGTACTGTACGAAAATTACGCGGGCAAATTGACGCTGCTGTTTCTCATTTTGATTGTGTCGATGGGCCTGGCGGAATTCCTGAGCCGCAAATCGATTGCCACACTCGAAATGCTGCGTCTGATGACGCAGCATCTTTCGGGCAGACTCGCCAAGTCAAACAGCAAAGAGATTGCCTGGCCGCAAACCGGTATCCTGGAAACGAATCATCTCATCACGAATTTTCAGGAGATGGCAGATTCCCTGGCAGATCAGTTTCATGAGCTTCGGCAGACACAGGAAGCGCTCAATCGGGCTTACACAGAGGTGGAAATGCAGGTTTGTACTCGGACGGCAGAGCTGGATGCCACCAATTCAGCGTTGACTGCCGAGATCGCCGAACGCAAACAGGCTGAAGATTCCCTGCGGCAGTTGACTGAAACGCTCGAACAGCGGGTTCAGGAGCGAACCCGGGAACTGAAAAAACTCCATGCTCAAATGGCTGTTCAGGAAAAAATGGCATCCGTCGGACAACTGGCCGCCGGCATTGCACATGAGTTGAACAATCCCCTCAATTTTGTTACCCTGAATTTCGTCACCCTGTCCGAATATTTCGAGGATATCGCCGAAGTACTCCAGGCATATCGAAAGCTGGCGACTGCCATCAATAAACAGAATCCATCCATGCCGGAAATAAAAGTTGTTTCCGAAAAAGAACACTCCCTGAATCTGGATTTCATCGTAGACGACATCCCAACCCTTTTCAGTGAATGCCGCCGGGGTTTCGAGCGGATCACCCGGATCATTCAGAGCATGCGTGATTTCTCTCATATGGATCGCACCGGAGATTTCAGACCATTCAACATCAATGACTGTATCGAAGATACCCTGGTGATCGCCAGAAACGAATATAAATATGTTGCCGATGTTACCACGGATATGGAAGATCTGCCGGCAATCCGCTGTCTGCCGGAGCAGCTCAATCAGGTGTTCCTGAATCTGATCGTCAACAGCGCTCAGGCGATTAAAGTGATGAACCGGTCTGAGATGGGGCGGATCAGCCTCCGGACCTGGCAGGACGAAACAAGCGTTTGCTGCGACATTGCCGACAACGGCCCCGGTATTCCTGCGGATATCCGGACACGGATATTCGAGCCGTTCTTTACCACCAAACCACCGGGACGAGGGACGGGGTTGGGGTTGAGCATCTGTTATGATATCATTGTCGAAAAACATCAGGGGGCATTGACAGTACACTGCCCTGAATCCGGTGGAACGGTTTTTTCGATTCGCATTTCCAAGGGGCTGTGATGATGACTCCTATGGGAACTGTCATGAAAGACGAAGAAAAAAGTAGAGATCAACTCCTTGAAGAGTTGAAAGATATGCGCCGATATATCGCGTATCTTTCTAAACAGAAACCCGACAATAACACGACGACAGAAGGCGGAGGATGGATATCCGAGCGGATGGAGCATCTGCTGACGGCCGGCCCCGGTATGATTTATGCGTTCAAAGCATCCGGCACATATCTGACTACTTTCATCAGCCCCAATGTCAGAGAACGTCTCGGTTATGACCCATCTGAATTTACGGATGATTCCGATCACTGGCTCAGGAATATCCACCCCGAAGATGTGAAACATGCGGTCGAAGGACTCGGACATTTATTTGACAGCGGACATCATCACCGCCAGTACCGGTTTCGCCACAAAGACGGTTCATGGCGGTGGATGCTCGATGAACTCCGGCTGGTAAGAAATGCGGCAGGAGACCCGCTGGAGATCATTGGATGCTGGACCGACATCACACAGCAAAAACAAACAGAAGAAGCATGCCTTGCCAGCGAGAAAAAATATCGCGAAATTCTTGAGGTTTCCCCGATTCCCATGTTGTTGATCGACGAAAGGCAAAGTTTTTCATTTATAAATCCGGCATTCACGAAGACTTTCGGCTATGCACTGGAAGATATTCCCACGCTGTCTCACTGGTGGGTTCAGGCCTATCCCGAAACGGCCTATCGAAAATGGGTAGCCGATACCTGGCAGGCCAGAATTGAAGATGCGAAACAGACCGGTACGGCATTCTCTCCCCTGGAAGCCATTGTAAGATGCAAGGATGAAACGCAAAAAGTCGTAATGAGCGAAATCGCCTCGTTTTCAACCTTGTTTGACGGTGAAATTGCGATTCGCGTCCAACTGATTGAATATAATGACGACAATGTTCTATGGAAGAATTGGGCGTACAGTTCGACCAGTTGAAGGAAACGATGCGGATGGGAAACAATCACAACTCTTCGCAGGATATCCCCGGTTGACAGTATACCATATTTTAACGATGGATTATGATGGCAGAAGCTTCGAAATCGGCCGGTTCCGCCAATTCCCATGAATCATTGATTGACACCACGGATTCATAGTGATATCGGCATCGAAATGATGAACTCTAACCCATATAGAGAGGAAACCATGAAAAACAGAAGTCTCAATTTCAAATTGCTTATTGGTGGTTCTTTGTGTGTAATGCTGCCGATTTTGATCTTTGCCATCTTTTCGGAAACGAAACTTTCCGCCGATCTGATGGAAATGAACAAGCATAATGTCGAAAACATTGCAAAAAGCCTGGCTACCTTAACCCAGATGGTGTTGCAGGAGGAAATCAATATTGCCAAAGATCTGGCGGTCGGCAACACCACCATCGATGTGGCCGCCAAGGTGGCGGAAGTCGGCATAAAGGATGCTTCTGAAGAAATTCAACGGCTGGACCGGAAACTGATCAATACCATGAAGCAGATCGGGGCTTTCTATGAAACCATCATCGTATGCAATCCGGATGGCATTGTCTATGCCGACAGCTCCGGGGGAAATGCCAAAGGGATTAACGTCGCGGATCGACCCTATTTTCTGGATGCAAAGGCGAACAAGGTCAATCTGGCGACTCCGGTAAAATCCAAATTATCCGGAAAAGTGGTGATTCCCATCTGTATCCCAATTTATTCATCTTCTGGACAGTTTACCGGAGCGTTGGCAATTGTCATGAAATTGGATATCATCTCCGAAAAGATATTGGCGGTCAAAGTTGGAAAAACCGGATACCCTTTCGTGGTGGATCGAAACGGCCTGGTGATCGTTCACCCCAATCCCAAACATGTTCTTGAACTCAATTTATCCAGTTTGAAGGATATGAAATCCATCATGGATCGCATGCTGAGACATGAGACCGGCATCGATTCTTATATCTTCGAAGGTATCGAAAAAATTGCAGGCTTTGCACCGGTTGATTTGGCCGGATGGAGTGTTGGCGTTACCCAGCCCACGGTTGAATTTATGGGGCCCGTCATTACCCTGCGAAAGACTATGTCTCTGGTATCCATTGTTTTTCTGTCAATTTCCATAGCAGTCATCTGGGTTTTCAGCCGCAGTATTTCAAAGCCCATTTATCAGATCATCGAAGGACTCAATGACGGCGCCGATCAGGTCGCAGCAGCCGCATCCCAGGTATCCACCGCCAGTCAGACCCTGGCGGCAGGCTCATCGGAACAGGCGGCATCTCTGGAAGAGACATCCGCATCCCTGGAAGAAATGTCTTCCATGACCAAACAGAATGCCCATAATGCCGATCATGCCCATACCTTAATGCAGGAGGCCGGTGCCGGCGTTCAGTCTGCAACGAGATCCATGGCCGAACTCACAGCCTCGATGGCCCAAATCCTGAAGGCCAGTGAAGAGACCTCGAAAATCGTCAAGACCATCGATGAAATCGCATTTCAGACCAATCTGCTGGCCCTGAATGCGGCTGTTGAAGCGGCCCGTGCCGGTGAAGCCGGGGCCGGATTTGCGGTTGTCGCCGATGAAGTGCGAAACCTGGCACTTCGGGCCGCCGATGCCGCTCGAAATACATCTGCCCTGATTGAGGGTACTTCCAAAAAAGTTCGAGAAGGATCGGAGCATGTCAACCGGAGCAACGCGGTTTTTTCCCATGTTGCCGAAAGTACCGATAAAATTGGTGAGCTGATCGGTGAAATCGCTGCCGCTTCCAGCGAGCAGGCCAAGGGCATCGAACAGGTCAATATTGCCGTATCCGAAATGGATAAAGTCACCCAACAGAACGCTGCCACCGCCGAGGAGTCGGCCTCCGCATCCGAAGAAATGCATGCTCAGGCAGAGCAGATGAAGGGGATGGTCAATGAGCTGATTACCATTGTGGGCGGTGATACATCCCAAAACCGTTCGATGCCGGTTGTACGGCGAAAACCCGGCTCAGGTATCAAATCGTCACAAAACAAGGCGCTTGTCGTTGCGAGAAAATCAGGAAAAACCCCGGCATTTCACCGGTCCAGAGAAGTCAATCCGGAAGATATCATTCCCATGGATGAGAGTGATTTCAAGGATTTCTAACGGGTGGATTGCAAACGGAGAGTACAGGATGCTATCCGATCGGCAATGGCAGTTCCCATTGTCGATGTATCGACCGGCTGATGATTCTTACCGGCAATATCTCGCGTTCGTATTCCCGATGACAAAACATCTGCCACCGCATTTTCAATGGCACTTGCCGCCATATCCAGCCCGAAACTGTACTTGAGCATCATGGCGGCGGACAGTATCTGGGCCACGGGATTGGCAATTCCCATGCCGGCAATGTCCGGCGACGATCCGCCGGCCGGCTCGTAGAGACCGAACCGGCCTTCGTTCAGACTCGCCGACGGCAACAGTCCCATCGAGCCCGTCAACATGGCGCACTCATCCGACAGGATGTCTCCGAACATGTTTTCACAAAGCAGCACATCGAATCGACCCGGGTCTTTGATAAGCTGCATGGCCGCATTGTCGATATAAAGATGCTCGAGTTCCACATCGGGATATGCTTTGGCCGTTTCACTGACGACTTCCCGCCAGAAAACCATGACAGTCAACACATTGGCTTTATCTACGGAAGTGACTTTTTTCCGGCGCCGGCGGGCGATTTCAAATGCAGCCCGTGCGATTCTTTCAATCTCTGCACGGGTGTAGACCATGGTATCGAAGGCTTTTTCTTCGGAACCGACGCCTTCCCGACCTTTGGGTAATCCGAAATAAATGCCGCCGGTCAGTTCCCGAACGCAGAGAATATCGAATCCATTGCCGACGATTTCATGCTTCAGAGGACTGGCTGCAGCCAGGGCTGGATAGACTTTGGCAGGTCTAAGGTTGCAGAAAAGCTGGAAATGTTTCCGAAGAGGCAGCAGCGCGGCACGTTCCGGCTGTTGTTCAGGCGGCAGTTTCTCCCATTTCGGCCCGCCGACGGACCCAAATAGTATCGCTTCGCTGCTTTCACATAAAGCTATCGTTTCAGGGGGAAGTGCCGTCCCCCAATGATCGATGGCACATCCGCCGACATCCGCCGTCTGATATTCAAACTGAAAATCGAATTTTTCTCTAATGATATCGAGAATTTTTAGTGCCTCATTCATGACTTCCGGCCCAATACCATCTCCGGGTAAAACAGCTATACGATGCATCAGTTTCAGTTCCTTCCGGTTCATACCAGTCTGGAATACGACTGCACCACACAATCGCTTTTATAATCTTTTCTGCATGATTTCTTTTAAACTTTTAACCAGTTCTTCAGGGTTCGGCTTGGAGAGCTGCGCGTCGGCATGAACGGCATCTCCTTTATGGCGCAGCTTATCGGTAATCAACGAGGAAAACAGAACAACCGGCAACACCTTCAGATGCGGATCATTTTTAACTTTCTGACAGAGATGATAACCGTCCATCTGCGGCATTTCGATATCCGAAAGAATCACGTCGATGAAATCGGTAATCGGCCGGTTCTGCTTGATGGCATCTTGCCTGATATTCACCAGATATTCCCAGGCTTCCCATCCATCGACTTTGGATGTGACCATAAACTCTTTGTTCTCCTCGAGAAAATGTTTTGTTGCCCGTCGGATCATGGCGGAATCGTCGGCGTGCAGAACACGCAAGGGATAGCGCAGTCCGTCCGTGACAAATTCCGATTCCGCGTGGCTGCCATCACCTGAGCGGGACTGGGGTGCAGCAAGACTGGGATCGATCTCTCCGATGGCCCGTTCCAGATCCAGCATGAGTACGGTTCTGTCTTCAAGGTGGATAAGACCGGTTATGGCATCACAATATTTCTGCATGAAGGGGTCTACCGGCCGAATGTCCGTCCAACTGGAACGATGGATTCGGGTGATGCCGGAAACCAGAAACCCGGATGTCATCTTGTTGAATTCCGTGATGATCACAATGGGAGTTCCACCTTCCTTTCGATCCTTTTTCAGCCAGAGAGCCAGATCGACCAGCGTGATGACTTTGCCGCGGTGATTGAACACACCGGCCACAAAAGGTGATGCATACGGCGGCTTGGAAATACCGGGCGGCAGGCTGATGATCTCCAGCACCTTTGCCACATTCACGCCGTAATATCCCCGATATCCGTCTGTTTCATCGATATAGAGTTCGATCAGCTCCAGTTCGTTCGTACCGCTCTCCAGAAGAATTCCTTTGTTATCCGACGTTGTCATGACTTCCATCCTTTCCAAACGGGTCAGGCACAGAGATTACCATAAAATCGATTCCATCCATATCGTTTAAAAAAGTATAACCTATCCTTACATTTATGATGCAGAAACACCCAATCGTCAAGGATTGATTTGCCCGGATTCCTCCCGCTGGGGGGAGGAGGTGAACGATTACCATTTCGATCTTATCCGGAGACTGGCTCAGAGGGGATTGGGCTGAGCCGACGGTGCATCCTGGAAGTCAGCGCCATCGGGTTCGGAAGTGTCCACAGACTCTTCGGCATCGTAAGAGGACAAGATTTCCTCCGGCCACCGTCAGGTACACCCGGGTGGTATAATCTCCGAAACTGCCGTCGATTTCATAAATAAACGATCCCTGCTTTGGATCGGCTTCGGTGCAGTTGTAAAGCCCCTGTTTATAGAGTCGGCTGCCGCGCTGAAAAATGACTGCAGAATCGGCAACCTGGTGTTGAATATAGTCCAAGGACAGTTCAAACATATGTTCAATTCCTTTATCTTGAAAGCAATAGCTTCATAAGTTAACGAAAGTTTCGATATGCCGGGTTTCGTGTACCATCGAGAACGTCAGTGCCAGATCGATCCGGCCGGCATACTCCGGCAATCCGTCAGCGCAGGTTTGAAACCCACGCACACCTGAGAAATTACAACGAACTGCAGACAACCCGATTCCGGCCTTCATGTTTGGCGCGATAGAGATTCTCATCTGCGGTCTTCAGGATTTCCTCCAACGAAACGGCGGCGGACTGAAGCGGATCGAACCCCGTCACACCGAAACTGGCCGTAATGGATACTTCCAGATCATTGTATCGAATCGGTTGGCCCGAAACGGTTTTTCGTAGTTTTTCCGCTACGATTTCCGCATGGGAAACCGTGGTCTCAGGCAGCACGATCAAAAATTCCTCACCGCCGTATCTGGCAATCCAATCGCAATCATTTCGGATGACAGACTGAAGATTTTTTACGAACTGAATCAGAACGGCATCTCCGGCCTGATGACCGAACGAATCGTTGACCTGTTTGAAATGATCGATATCCGTGAGGATGATGGAACACGGTTTCTCATATCGGGTAGAGCGTTTGATTTCCATCAGAATCTGTTTGTTGAGATATCCTCGGTTATAGCACCCGGTCAAAGGATCCAGGATGGACAATTTTTCGATTTTTTCATTGGCTTCCTTCAGCAGCTTGATCGTGGCCCGCAACTCCCGGTTCACCTGGCTTCTTTCGATGTGAACACTGATTCGGGCCAGCAGCTCTTCTTTTGAAAATGGTTTGACCAGGTAGTCCGATGCGCCGGCCTTGAAGACATCCAGTATCTCGGAGAGGTCCGACATGGCCGTTAACACGATGATCGGGATATCCTGTTTGCCGAGATCCTTGCGTATCTTTCGGCACAGTTGCATGCCATCCATGTGCGGCATGATCAGATCGGTAATGATGATATCCAGCTGTTGCCCAAGGTTGCGGATGATATCGTATGCCTGTTCACCGTTCTCTGCCTCGTAAACCTGGATGCCTTCCCGGCTCAGACACAACGATGCGATTTTTCGGGCAACAATGTTGTCATCCGCCACCAGCGCCTTGATCCCGATCTGAGTCGTCGGCAAATTGAGAATTTTGTTGACGGCCCTCAGCACTTCCCCTTTCTGGAACGGTTTGGTGATAAAATCCACAGCACCCAGATCGAAACCTTTGTTTCGATCTTCGATCGTGTCATTGCCGGTAATGAAAATAACGGGAACCCGATGATCTTCGCTTTTGCTGAAAAACCGGGAATAATGCGAATCTCGCAGTTTACGGCAGGTATCGAATCCATTCATCTTCGGCATTTCGATATCCAGCGTGATCAGATCCGGAGGTGTCGGAGATGCCGCGAAAATGAGCGCTTCCAGCCCGTTTTTCGCTTCGACGATATCGTACCCTTCCTGCTCGAGTTCCTCTCGAATCTGCATGCGTATCGTCTGGCTGTCATCCACCACGAGTATCCGTCTGGAAGACTCGGTCATAAGTGATTCCTTTCAATGAATACGGCGAGTTCCTCAGCCGATAAAACATCGATCCACAAGCCGGCCAGAGTTCGAATTGCGGCGCAATACCTGTCAATGATTCCGTGGACCCGATGATCAAACTCCCGTCTAATGCAAGTACCTTTTCGATGTTTTCGAAAAGTTTTTTTCGATCCGTCATGGCGAAATAAATGGCCACGTTCCTGCAAAATATGATATCGAATCTTCCCAGTCTCATAAACGGCTGCATCAGATTCATCTTTTTAAAAGAAACCATGTCTCGGATATTTTTCCGGATTTTCCAGAAATCCCCTTCACGGACAAAGTATTTTTCCAACTGGTCGATTGTCAGCCCCCTGTCCACCTCAAATTGACTGTAAACGCCGCACTCGGCCCTGAAAATGGCCCTGCTGGAAATATCGGTACCAAGAACCGTCACCTGATAATTTTTCGAATCCGAAAGCATTTCCTTCAGGGTAATGGCAATACTGTATACTTCCTGCCCGGAAGAACACCCGGCACTCCAGATGCGAATCGGAACCGGTGCGTTTGAAAAAGCCTGTTGAATTTTTTGATCGATCAACGCGGGCAGGATTTTGATTTTCAGGATTTCAAACGGTGATACATCCCGAAAAAAAAGGGTCTCGTTGGTCGTTATCTGATCGATGATTTTATTCTCGATATTCCTGGTGCCGTCGGCCATAGATTTTTGATACAGTTCGCTGAATGTTCGGCAATGATATTCCCGCAGAAGCGGTGCAAATCGCGTTTCAATCAGATAAGATTTGGCCGGTTCCAGGAAAATCCCGGAAATATCCTGAATATATCTTGCCCACATTTTGAATTCGGCCTGATCCATTCATCAATCCTTCACCGCTTTTAGTCGAATGGTCCGACATATCTCTTCTGCCATGAGATCCAACGGGGCAATCACATCCACAATTCCCAGCTCGATGGGTTTTCGGGGCATGCCATAAACTGCGCATGTCGATTCATTCTGGGCGATCACCCGGGCACCTGTCTGCTTCATCAGCTTGAGACCCTCCGTTCCGTCCTGACCCATTCCTGTCATGATCACACCCGTGGCATATCTGCCATAATGACGCGAAATCGAACGAAACAAATAGTCAACGGAAGGCTTACAATTGTTTTCTGGTGGATCATCGGTTACCTGAATCACCGGATGGATGCTTTGATCCGACCTGACCACCTTCATCTGTTTTCCTCCGGGTGCGATGTATGCGGTATTGGCTTGAACCGACTCGCCGTCTACGGCCTCCCTTACGGCAATTTTACTGATGGCATCCAGTTTGCGCGCCAAGGCCTGGGTGAACATGGGCGGCATGTGCTGAACGATGAAAATAGGCACACCGATATCGACAGGAATTTTCGGAATCAATCTGGTCAGCGCCACAGGACCGCCGGTTGAAATACCGATGGCGACGGCTCGGGAAATACCTGCATTCCGAGGTTGTGTCTGGGGAACCGTCAGCCGACACACGTGCAGGGATTCCGGAATTTCACGGATCACCGATTTTCTTGTTTTCAAACGCAACAGCGCTTCCAGCATGGGCCCAATCTGACGTTTGAATCGATCCTGGTTTTCTTCCAGATTTCCTGAACTGGGTTTGGGGATGAAATCGAAAGCACCGAGTTCAAGCGCTCTCAACGTGATTCGAGCACCTTCCGTGGTATAGGTGCTAAAAACAATGGCGGCGGTATCCAACCCTTTTTTTCTAAGATGTTCAAGGACTTCCAGGCCATCCATTTCCGGCATTTCGATATCCAGCGTCAAGAGGTCCGGTTTCAATGCAACGGCTTTTGAGATTGCAATTTTTCCATTTTCCGCGGTTCCGACGATTTTTACCTGTGGAAACGCTTCCAGAACATCCTGCACAATCCGGCGATAGATGGCACTGTCATCAACCACCATCGCTGTCAACATGACGATATTCGGCATAGGGAATCCGTTCATCCAAGCACAGCATCTATGTTTAAAATACGGATCAATTGTTCTTCGGTTTTTAAAATACCCGCAAAATACTGCCCCTGAACGCCAACAACATTGGCCGGCGGCTTCTCGACGGAATTCCACGGGGCGCTCAACACATCACCGATGCGGTCTACCAGAAGACCAATAAATTCGTTTTCAAAAAGAACAATCATGTTTCGTTGTCGGCATACATCGTTTTCGGACGGCAGTCCCAGTTTTTTCGCAACATCCACTACCGTTATGATCTGCCCCCTCAGATTCAGTATGCCCTTGACGTATTCAGGTGCCAGCGGAACAGGTGTCGCATCGGTCAGCTTGTTGATTTCCTGAATATTCGATATATCGATACCATAACAGGCATTACCGATATAGAATGTGGCCAGTTCAATATGCGGGGGGGAGTGCGAATATCCGATCGTCATGAGCTGCACGCTTCCGATTTTTACATTTTGAAGATTTCGAGCATTTCTTTTAAACTTTTGGCCAATTTTTTCAATTCGTCCGCGCTGAGGCTTACCTGCGTACTGTTCGCCGAGATTTCCTCCCCGGCCTGATTCACACCGGAAATTTCTCTGGCAATGCTCAGGGCAACGACCGAACTTTGCGAAACATTCTGATTGACTTCGAAAATGCCTCGGGCTGCCTGCGTCACATTGCCGGCAATTTCGTTGGTCGTAATGGATTGTTCCTCCACCGCCGTTGCAATGGATGAAACAATTTCGTCGATCTCGTTGATCACTTTTGAAATCCGCTGAATCTGAACGACCGTGCCGGATGTGGTATGTTGAATTTCTTCGATGCGGATATTGATTTCATCCGTCGCCTCCGCGGTTTGCTTGGCCAGCTCTTTGATCTCATTGGCTACAACCGCAAACCCTCTGCCGGCATCCCCTGCCCGTGCGGCTTCGATGGTGGCATTCAAAGCCAGCAAATTGGTCTGATCCGAAATATCGGCAATCACATTGGTCACCTTCCCGATTTCACGTGCGGCTTTGCCGAGTTCGTCAACGGTCAGCGACGCTTTCTGAGCATCGGAAACAGCCCGGTTGGTAATGTTCCTGGCCTTTTCCGCATTTCTGGCGATTTCGTTGATCGTCACCGTCATTTCCTCGGAAGCGGCAGCCACCATACTGATATTGGTGGCGGCCTGCTCGGAAGCGGCAGCCACCGCCGACATATTGGCACTCATTTCTTCGGAAGCAGCGGCCACATTTCCAGACAAATCGTATGTCTGGGCGGCATTGGCAGCCATCTGCCTGGAAATGGCCGAAAGTTCGGTCGAGGATGCCGACAGCGTCTCCACACCCGATGCAATTTGACCGATCATTTTTCTGAGATTGGTGGCAATGGAATTCAGCGCATTTGAAAGGATCCCGATTTCATCTTCCTGTTTCAAAATGAATGTTTCGGTAAAATCGCCTTCCGACAGGCGTTTGGCAAATCCTGTGCTTTTTCTGATGGGATAGGCGATAGACCGGGTGATCATGTATGCCATGAAAATGATAACCACCATGCCAATGACGGCCACGGTTCCCATGACCCATTGCAGCGATTTCACCGAACTGAAGGCTTCATCTGTTTCGATTTCGGATAAAATGGCCCACTGCAATTCACCGATTTTCAGCGGAGAATACGCCGACATCACCCATCGTCCATCCTGATTGCGAATGATTCGTTCCCCTGTGCTGCCGGAAAGAGCTTCCCGGACAGCTTCGGAATCCATCCTTCCGGAATCGGGGTTGTGAAAGGACGCTTTCATGGAAAATCGTTCTGAATTGAAATAAGCATCCGACCGCATCAGTTTATCCGGCCCCACCAAATAAGTCATTTCAGTCTTTCCCATGCCGTCACGCTGATTCATGATGTTGCTGATATTTTTGATCGAGAGTTGAAAAGCGATGACACCGATGATGTTTTCCTGCTGATCCAAAATGGGATATCCTGCAAAAGCGGCCGGTGTATTGTCGAGGGGGGCATACGGTTCAAAATCCACGACAGCCCCTTTTCGGGTCGCAACGACTTTTTTCCAGAGCTTCGCCAGATTGCTGTCTTTGTAAGGACCATGATTCAGATTGGTCCCCAATTCCGTCCCCCTGGCACAGGAATACATGACATGACCGTGATCCGCGCAGATGATATAGACATCGTCGTATCCACTGTGTTTACAGAAGTAAGATACATTATTGCCGTCCTGATCGTAGATCTGACGATATTCGGAAGTCTTGATATCGATGGCGCTGTCTTTGTCTGCATGGGTGGACTGATGGTAAGCCGTCAAACGGAATAAAAAATCGGAAACATCACGGCTGCGGGCAAAAATCATCATTTCCTGAAATGCACCGTCGAAATAGTGGATAATTTGTTTTTTCATCATTTCTCTGACAGTAACCAACTGACGGTATGCCTGTGTTTCCAACTCATAGCCGGCAAATATCTTCGACATGATGCCGATGGTTACAAAGGGAATGATTCCCACCGAAAGCAACACCATCATGAATTTGCCCCGCAGTTTCATTTTATGCAACATATCTGATCGGCCTCCTTCGCCGATAACGCACCCAAAATCTTTACCGTGAAAATTCTTAACCACAAAATACACGAAAAAAGATGAATCGTGAAATTTTTATGCTGGGGGGGAAGCCCGTCATGATTCATGAACGTTTATCGTGAAAGCTATCGCGCAGACACCGGGCAAAATCCTGTGTATCCACCAGCAGCGTGATTTTTCCTTCCAGGATCATGGAACCCATAATGCCGGGTTGTTTCATTGTCATGCGGTCGATGACGGCATGAGTCGTAACCGAGTCCACCGGTCCGACGGCCAAAAGCCCCAACTCCCGGTCGGCAACCTGAATTACGATAACGACAAGCCGATCATGAACCGCCATCGGATGGACGTGGGCAACTTCATCGATACAATATACCGGCAGATTCCCCCCGCGATATGGAATGATCCGAAAGTTGCCGAAAGATTGAATATCGCTCGACCTGATTCTTTCAATACGGATGACTTGTTCGAGAGGCAAGGCAAATTGCTCGTCTTCGGCATTTCGAAAGACGAGAATCTCGGTTGGATCCGCGTGCGGTGCTATCGATGTTTCAACGGTATCCGCAACTTCAACAGCCCTTCGAGTGCCACTGATGGAAAAAAGTCCGGCCATTTCGGATAGATTATTGACATCCAGTATCAGCATCACCTTTCCGTCACCCATGATGGTGGCACCGGCATACCCTCGGCACGATCTCACATGCCTTCCCAAGGGTTTAACGACAATTTCCTCGGAATCATGAAACGCATCCACAACGAGTCCATAGCGAAACTGACCCGTGGATAACAAGGCGATATGCAGCGCGCTTGAAGCATGATGTCTCCGGTCCGTTATGCTCCGGCTGAACGGTGTATGGGATGAGCCGGAACCGGTGCCGGGAGTGCAATCCTGGGGATCACCCGTCGGGTCGAAACAGGCTTCGATCATCGGCGATTTTCGGGAACGTCGATCGGATAACGACTGTCGCCGGTCTGTCATGCGCTGCCGATTATTCGCGTCGGTGAATGTGCGGGGAATCCCCAGAATATCGGCCAGTCGAACCAACGGCAGCAGTTTGTTCCGCAGGCGGACTACTTCCGCATCCCCGACCCGCTCGATGCGCTCCTTGATCCGGGCTGCAGGGATTCGGATCAGTTCGTCCAGATTCATTTGCGGAATGGCAAACAGTTGCCCTTCCGTCGAAACGACCTGGCTGGGAATGACGGCAAGGGTCAGCGGCAACGTGATTTTGATTCGTGTTCCCTCCCCCGGTGTCGAAGACAGTTCGACCATCCCCCCCAGTCGATCCAGATTGGTCTTGACCACATCCATGCCAACCCCCCGACCGGACAAGTCTGAAATGGTGCCGCTCATTGAAAATCCCGGCAAAAAAATCAGATTCATTTTGTCCTGATGCGACATGATCCGGATATGATCTTTGGAAACAAAGCCTTTGGACAGGGCAACCGAAGCCACTTTCTCGGAATCGATTCCGCCACCGTCATCCGAAACCTCCATCACCACCTGGCCAGCTTCATTGAATGCCCTCAGTTTGATGAGGCCTGTTTCGGGTTTTCCATTCCGCACCCGCATATCCGGCATTTCAATTCCATGGTCCACGGCATTTCGAATCAGATGGTTCAGGGGATCACTCATGGCTTCCAACAGAGACCGATCCAGTTCGACTTCTGCACCTTGCACTTCAATCGCCGCTTTTTTTCCCAGTTCCAGGGACAGATTCCGTACCATTCTCGGAAACCGGTTGAACAAGCTGCCGACCGGGTGCATGCGTGTCAGCATGATCACTTTCTGAAGGTCGGTGGTGATGGCATCCACCCGTTTACTTACGGCTTCGGTGATTTTCATGTTATTGGCGGCAACAGACTTGAGCAGTTGATTTCTTCCCAGAACCAGTTCTCCGGAAAGATTCATCAACGAATTCAGGAGATGGAGGTTCACGCGGATGGAAGTTTGCAGACCTTCGGCAACGGACTCTCTTTCGGATCGAAAGGGCAACGCGTGAGGCACCGGAACGCTGGCGCTGTCGTCAACAGACGTTAACGGGGATTCCATTCCGATTTCCGAATGACTGTCCATCGGGAAAAGATCATCCGGATTCACATCCAGAAACAGAGCCACGTCTTCCGGGGTAAGGACGGATGCAAAGGCGATATGGTGAATCGGCGGTTGCCCCCCCTCATTCCCGGCCACTGCCCGGCTTGCCAGAAATGTCGAATATGTTTTAATGATTTCAAGAACTTGTTCTGGGGATCGCCCTTTCATATGAATATGCTGGACGGCATCGATTCTGAGAATATAGATGATTTTCCCTTCATTTCGGGCCTGCCGGATCTCGTTTTCCGGAATGTTCATTTCCGAAGCGATTTTTTGAACCGCGTGGATGGCAGCGTGTTGTACCATTGGCTTCGAAATCGGTTGCGTTTCCGTGAAAGTGGATGTGGATGTGGATGTGGAAATCGGCACATCGCTGCCGATCGCTTCCAGGGCTTCCAGGGGAAGAGAGATGTCTATTTTATCGCTGGACTCGACATGAACGACAAGGTTTTTAAGGGCATCGGTTGCCAGCAGCAACTTATTGATGACTTCGGGGCAAGGAGCCGTCTGACCTTTGCGAAACCGGCCCAGAACCGTTTCCAGCTTATGGGAAATATCCTGGATATGGCGAAGACCGATAAATCCGGCGCCACCTTTAATGGAATGCGCGGCGCGAAAAACCCGGTTTATCAGGTCCGGATGAAACACGCCGCCGGATTTTTCTAAAATTAAAAAATCATTCTCGATTGCAGACAGATGTTCCATGGCTTCTTCGACAAATTCTTTCAGGAGATCTTCCTGGGACAGCGTCATGAATGAATCCTTATTTTCGAAGATATTGGCAACCACATCACCTGACCGGTTCTACCCCAATCCATACTCTTCATTTTTTGAGACTAATCAAATTGATTATTGAAGTCAACTTCAAAAACCCGGATGCCGAAACGACAAATGCCGGATGGAATTGGACGGCATTCGAATTGACTTTAACCCAGATTGTTTTATAGTCGAAACATGAAATCATTCCAGCTTATCCTGCCCTATTTCCGAAAAAATCGCCTGCTCGTTGCAACGGGGATATTCAGCCTGATTTTTGTGGACTTCCTTCAACTCGTGATCCCCCGAATCATCAAATGGGTGATCGACGATATCACCGCATTTTCCATTACCCCGACAGGTCTTCTTGTTTATGGGTGCGAAATCTTAGGAATCGCCCTGACCATGGGCGCTTTCCGTTATGTGTGGCGCAGATGTCTGATCGGTATGGCCAGAGAGGTGGAAGAAGGGTTGCGCAACCGGCTGTTTTTTCATTTACAGACACTTTCGGCCGGTTATTTCGATCATACAAAAACCGGAGATCTGATGGCCCATGCCACCAACGACATTCAGCATCTGCGCATGGCCGTCGGGATGGGGATGGTGGCCCTGACCGACTCCCTCATCATGGGAACCGCCGCCATTGGATTCATGGCCTACATTCATCTGCAATTGACCATCTATGTCCTGATTCCCATGCCCCTGATCGCGGTCGGAACCCGCTTCATCAGCAAAAGAATGCATCAGCGCTATCAAGATGTTCAGGCCGCTTTCTCGAATCTGACCGAATCGGTTCGGGAACGGTTTGCCGGCATACGCATCGTCAAGGCCCATCATACCGAAGCGATCGAGACATCCCGGATCGATGCGATTTCCCGCGAGTACATCCGGCAGAACATCCGGCTGGTGCAGATTACCAGTTCCCTGTCCGCGATGATGATATTTCTGACAAATCTCAGCCTGGTACTCATTCTCTTTCTGGGTGGCCGCCATACCATTCTCGGTCAGATCACCCCCGGAGATTTCGTGGCCTTCATCAGCTATCTGGGGCTGTTGACCTGGCCCATGATGGCCACGGGATGGGTGACCAACCTGATTCAGCGCGGCAAGGCTTCTTTGGACCGGATCGAGCGGATCATGGAAAGACAGCCGGATGTTGTAGACAGGGGTCCGTCGCCAGCCGCCAGTGGTCAGTGGTCAGCCGTCAGCCGTCAGTCATGTTTCGAGCCTGCTGTCTGTCCTCTGCCGTCTGTCGCCGGTGAAAAGTTTCCGGGGGAGCTGCAATTTGCGCAGGTTGGCTTTTCGTATGGAACGGATGCGGCGCCGGTGCTGCAGGATATTCACTTTACGATGGAACCGGGAAAGATACTGGGAATCGCCGGCCCGCCGGGCAGCGGCAAGACGACGCTGCTGAATCTGATACCGAGGGTTTACGACGTCACATCCGGAACCATTCGTATAGACGGAATCGACATTCGAGACTATCCGCTGCAGGCACTGCGTTCCCGGATCGCGCTCATGCCCCAGGAACCGTTTCTGTTCGCCGGAACCATCCGGGACAACATCGCTTTCGGGGACCCGCAGTTTACGGATGCGGATATTCTGAAGGCCGCGGAAGCAGCCTGTCTGCAAGACACGATACAGGCCTTTCCCCACGGGCTGGATACGGTGGTGGGGGAAAAAGGCGTGATTCTGTCCGGCGGCCAGAAACAGCGGATCGCGCTGGCCCGGTGCCTGATCCGGACTCCGGCTTTTTTGATACTCGACGATCCCATCAGTCAGGTAGATACGGCCACCGGCAATACCATTCTCCAGGCACTTCGGGCCGGAACCGGCACCTGTTCCCTGATCATCGTCTCTCACCGGCTCTCGGCCCTTAAAAATGCCGATCTGATTCTGGTACTCGATCACGGCCGCATCCGGGAATCAGGCACCCATGCCGAACTGACGGCACGGGGCGGATATTACGCCGACATACTGCACCTTCAGGAAATCGAAGAGGAACTCGATGCACACGAACGCTGAATTCTTTGAAGAAAAGAACCTGGATCCATCCCGGGACATCAAGCTGCTGTGGCGGATATATCCTTATGTGAGACCTTACCGGAAGATGCTGTTTCTGTCCATCCTCATGGCAATGGGAATCACCCTTCTGGACCTGTCGCTGCCTTATGCCACCAAGATTGCCATCGACCGATATATCGTTCCCCAATCCGGAATCCACTCCCCGAATAAAGCCGAAGCCCGTTTTCTGACGCTGGATATCTCCGCCCCGGAAACAGCGGACATTGTCCGGCGATATCCGGAACAGTTCACCGTTTCCGGGTCATCCGCTCAAATTGCCTACAGCCGGTTGGATAAACTTCCGCAGAAAGATCTTCAGATTCTGCGGAAACAGGATATTTCCGGGATTACCGTGCTGGCAGCCTTTTTTCTGGGGATTATCGTCCTGGATTTTCTGTTCAATTTTTTTCAGCAAGTCATCATGGAATATACGGGCCAGAAAATCATGCACGATTTCCGGATGAAACTCTTTACCCATATTCAGGATATGCCGGTCACCTATTTCAACCAGAACCCGGTTGCCCGGCTGGTAACCCGGATCACCAACGACGTCCAGAACATGCAGGATATGTTCACATCCGTCATTGCCTTTGTTTTCAAGGACTTGTTTCTGCTTACCGGTATCACGGTCATCCTGATCGATATGAATCCGTTCCTGGCGATGATTTCGTTTCTGGTGCTGCCGGCCGTGTATCTTTTTTCCGCGCATTATTCCAGACAGGCTCGTGAAGCCTTTCGCATCATCCGGACCAAAACCGCAGAAATCAACACCCATTTCTCTGAAACCATCACCGGTATGAAGGTCATTCAACTGTTCCGCCGGGAAGCCGACAATTACCGAAGATTTTCCAGAACAAATCATGAATACTATCTGGCCGGCATGCGGCAGGTTCACGTATTTGCCATATTCATGCCGGTGATCGAGGTTCTGGGAATCACAGCCGTTGCCGTGATCATCTATTTCGGAGGGGTTCGCGTCTTATCCGACCAGATCACCATCGGTGAACTGACAGCCTTTATCTCGTACATCAAGATGTTTTTCCGGCCCATCCGGGACATTGCCGAGAAATACAACATTCTGCAAAATGCCATGTCATCCGCTGAACGGCTGTTTCAAATTCTTGAAGACATGGAAAAAGACGCGCCCCGGATCATTCAAGAAACCGATACGGGAAACCGGATTTCAGAAGCCCCCCTGACTGTCGTCTCTTCACTGGAAGCAATCGATGTCTGTTTTGCTTATGTCAAAGACGAACCCGTATTGAAAAATATTTCCTTTACCCTGAATGCCGGCGATACCCTGGCCGTTGTCGGTCCGACCGGGTCCGGAAAAACCACCCTGATGAATCTGATCACCCGGTTCTACACACCGGATGCCGGAAAAATCCTGATCAACGGCAGGGATATCCGGACCTTCGACGTAGCCGATCTCCGATCACGCATTGCGCTTGTTACGCAAGACCCGTTTCTATTTTCGGAAACCATTCGGCAAAACATTCTGCACGGGTGCCAACCACTTTCTGAAACCGATCTGAAAAAAGTACTCGAGGCAGCCCACTGCACGGAAATCGTCGACAAACTTCCGCTGGGTCTGAACACCATTTTATCCGAAGGCGGAGCGTCCATATCGAGCGGCGAACGCCAGCTCATTTCCATTGCCAGGGCAATGGCCCGGAATCCGGAACTGATTATCCTGGATGAAGCCACCTCATATATCGATTCCCGGACCGAGCAGAAAATCCAGCAGGCCCTGACCCATCTGATGACCGGCAGAACCGCCATCGTCATTGCCCACCGGCTGTCCACCGCCCGCCTGGCCAACCGGATTCTGGTCATGAAAAACGGACGAATCATCGAATCCGGAACCCATGAAGCACTGATGACGCGAAGGGGGTTTTATTATATGCTGAATCAGATGGAAAAAATTCATTGAACATATGAGTAATGTCGGGTATGGAAAAGGTTGTCATTTCACACAGGATAACATTTCACACAAACAAGGAGAAAACGAATCATGGCCAATCCCGAAGACATGTGGCAATGTCAGACCGTCAACTGCGGTTATATCTACAATCCGGACAAAGGGGATAAAAAAGGCAAGATTTCCAAGGGCACCCGATTTGAAGATCTGCCGGAAGACTGGAAATGTCCGATCTGCGGTGCCAGCAAAAAAGCATTTAGACCGCTGGCCGGAGCAGGCTCCACCAAAGAAGCTTAAACATCGCGCAAGGGGG
>CAYQKZ010000010.1:0-32788 GCA_964418135.1 uncultured Desulfobacterales bacterium | reverse complement strand
GGGGAGGGTTGGGGTGGGGGTTCAAATAGTTAAGATTATGCCCGTTCGCAGTATACCATGTGTAATCTATTGGTATGACTGAAGATGGCCTGTATCCCCTGCCGTCAGAGAAATGAATTTTCAGAACGTCTAAGTAAATTGTTTTTCAATTCAGTTCATGCATCATTCCTGAATGCGGAACTCGATACAAAAAGAGGTTTTCGAATGTTTTTTTCGCTGAGATCAAAAATTATCTTTTTTCTTTTTCTGACGATGGCCACTACGGCCGCCACAATTTTATTTTTCACGCACAAGGATGTCGGACGCGCTGTGTATGAGGCCGAGGAAGCCTCCGCCCGCAACGTTTTGAGCCTGGTGGAATTGACGATCCGGGGGGGATACGACAAATTGCTTGCGGATCGAGTGGATACGCTTCAGAACAGAAAACAGCGGCTGATGAATCTCTCTGTTATGGTTGTATCCGTGCTGGAGGAGTTTGTCAACCTTGCGGAAAGCGGAAATATATCCACTGACGACGCTCAGAAAAAAGCACTGAAATGGATGCAGCATGCAGCGATTGAAAATGGCAGTATTTTTGCCGTGAATACCATGGGAACAGTTCTTTCCCACACGGAAGCCTGTGTTGTAGGCAGCTCGATTCAATCTCTCCGAGATATGAAGGGCAGATGTCTTGCCGAAGCCATGAGCAGCAATATGCTGAAAGAGGATGGTGATTATGCCGTTTTTGAATGGAAAAATCCAGATGACATCATTGGGAATAAGAAACTTGGATATTTTGTCCCATTTGCCAAATGGAACTGGACGGTTGGAGCAGTTGCCAATATCGGTGATATCGAGGCTGAATCTCAAAAAAAACTGGATAAAATCATCGAGGTGTTACGCAATTCCTTTGAGAGCATCGTTGTGGCCAAAACTGGCACGCCTTTTATCGTCAACGGCCGGAAAGAGCTCGTCATTCCCCCGCGAAACAACCAGCCCATAGCCTGGCATGCAATCAAGAACACGCTTACCGCCAACAATCTTCTGGACGACTTGATGGAGGAGGCAAACGCAGGCGGTCGATCCATTCGCTATGCCAGCCCGGAAATTGGAAACGGAAAACTTACCGAAGCATTCATCAGCTATTTCAAACCGCTCGACTGGTTCCTGGTCATTGCTGTTCCTGTAAGCGAAATTCAATCGCCCGCTACAACGCTGGTTACCCATCTAAGCATCATCATTGCAACCATTTTCGCGGCCAGTCTCATCGCTGCAATCTTCATGGTTGCAAGTCTTTCGAAGCCTTTGAATTTACTGGCCGAATACGCCAAAGAAATCCCGCAGCATGATTTTACGGCAGACAAGGATATGTCATCTCCGATCGATGATCTGCCACAGAAATACCGGGACGAAGTCGGACGACTGGCCGAATCGTTCATCTATATGCGGTCGGAATTAAAGAAAAACATTCATGGATTGATGGAAGCCACTGCCGCCAGGCAGAGGCTTGAAAGCGAACTGAATGTTGCCAGGGATATTCAACTTGGAATTTTGCCCAAGATTTACCCCGCATTTCCCGAACAAAAAGAGTTTGATCTTTTTGCGATTCTGGAACCTGCAAAAGAAGTCGGCGGTGATTTATACGATTTTTTCTTCATCGATGAGGATCACCTCTGTTTCGCCATCGGGGATGTATCCGGAAAAGGCGTTCCCGCAGCTCTTTTCATGACCATCACCATGACGCTTATCAAGACATCCGCACAGAAAGGATTGTCCCCAGCGGAAATGATGTATCAGATCAACAACAGCCTCAGCGTTGACAATCCCAAATCCATGTTTGTAACATTGCTCATCGGCATCTTCAATATCCGAACAGGCTCGATTCAGTATGTAAACGCCGGTCACAATCCACCGATTGTCGTCAGTCAAAAGGACGGCGTGTATTTTAAACGAGATATCAGCGGCCCCATTGCCGGTATCATGGAAGATTTTCCGTTCAAGGACATTCTGTTTCAATTGGATCACGGAGACGCCCTGTTCCTTTATACAGACGGCATTACAGAGGCTATGGATACCGAAAACCGACTTTTTACGGAAGACCGACTGATCAAGGAAATAAAGGATCATCGAGATGAAGCCGTTGAAGACCTCATTCTCCGCATCGAGGAAGCGGTCACGGTTCATGCGGGTGAAGCGCCGCAGTCCGATGACATTACCATGTTGTATATCCGGTATTTATAGGCAAAGGGGGCAGCATTCATTCTCAAGAATGATGCTCCAACACCCGTGCCAGAACGATACAGTTTTTCTCGTACAGGATTTCATATGTACCGATTTCCGAAAGACGTGACCTTTTGGTAATCAGCAGGTCTCCGGGTGCCGGAAAACGCATATGAACCAATTTTTGGCTGTAAAACATGAAACTGGGCAGGGTATGGCCCCACATCACCGGACGATCGGGCATTCGGGAGGCAATTATCGCTGCATCCCGAACCGGAGATTGCATCAACTCTCCGATACGCGGCATCAAAATGATGTTGATCAAAACAAGGTAAACAACAGAAACAACCATGGCCGGCTGCATCGATCCGGATTGTCTGACAAAAAAAAGTGAAGTCGTGAGTACTGTCAAGAGTCCGCAGAAAAGATAATAGTCTCCGGCAAACAGCGGCCGCCCGGCTTCCATCAGGCAAACGGCGAATTCATCCCGAACGTATGGAATGACCAGCGGCAGGGCCCGTGGAAGAATCAATATCAGTCCAATAAATGCCGCTGCCGGCATCCAATACGATCTCAGATTTGTCAATCGTTCATAAACGCCCCCGTACAGGATGCACAGTGGCGGGAATGCACCGAGTATGTAATGTGGCAGTTTGGTGCTTCCGAATGAGAAAAGAACCACGACAAATCCCACCCAGATCAGGCAGAAACGATACACGTCATGCTTCAGAAATGACCGTGCCTGGCAGATGAGACCAAAGAGCAACCCGCAGTGTGGAAGCGTTCCGATAATGAGAACAGGAATATAATAGAAAATGGAACCGGAATGCCCTTCAAAGGATCGGGAAAAACGTTCCAAATTGTGTTTTAGAAAGAATTCCTGTATAAAGATCAAGCCTTGATTCTGATATTCCAGCACATACCAGGGAAGTGCGATACTGGCGAATATCAGAATCGCAGGAAGATTGAAAACCATTTTCAGCCAGAGGCGAGACTGTTTTTGGATCAGACAGTAAATAAGGCTGACGCCGAATGGAATGACAACCGCCACCGGACCTTTGGCCAGAAATCCAAGGCCGGCATAAATGGCCGCTGTATAAATCCGGCGGTTCTTCTGCTGCGTATATTCATACAAATGAAAAAGGCATTGCGTCATAAAGAGGTTCAGGGCTGAATCAACGATGGCGGCCTTACCGGTAATTGTCACCTGAATGGCACTGATGAAAAACAAGGCTGCCAGAAAACCGCTTTTCATCCCGATATGGCGATGGGTAAAACTGAAAATCGACAGCATCCACAGAAACGTTGTCAGAGCCGAAGGAAAGCGGGCTGCAAATTCATTCAGACCGAACATTCGAAAGCTGATCACCTGAAACCAGTAAATGAGAATGGGTTTATCGTATTGCGGTGAACCATTGATATGAGCGGTAAGATAGTTTCCGTTTTGAAGCATTTCCCGACCGGCCTCAGCATAAAACCCCTCATCCTCATCAAACAGCGGCACATGCCCGAGCAGAGGGAATAGACTCAACAAAGCGATTGTGATCAATACCACGATCCGAAAATCATAATTGGAAAAACGGCGGACAAGCCATTTCATATTCGTTTGTTTCCTGTTCTAAATATTTATTAATTCTAAAATTATATTACGATTTCAGGATAAATGTGTCGGGAGTCTTGACGGTAGGAGGTGGGTGAACTAAATTGGACATCCTTCTTGATATGAACATTCAGTAAATTCATTTCGCAAGGAAGCTGCGGGAGAAGATCAATACGGTAGTACATCTCCAACCGATAACACAGCAAAATTATTTTTCTGAAGGTCTAAATCGCATCATACTTTTTAACGCCCACCCCAGCCCTGGCTGGGGAGAGAGATAAAGGAATGACTGTTTTAGCCATTCAAAGTATAAGGCTATTTAACCATCCGATCTTCCGGCAGCACTATCTGTTTATATATTTCGTCACTGGCTCCCAAGATATCGAAGGGCGGATTGAAACCGATTTTTTCGGCGACACGAAGATTGAAAGATATCTTCGGAGGTGCCGTGTCGATCATCGGCAGAGATCTGGGTGATTCTCCCTGAAAAATTCGAATCATTTTATTGGCATTATAATCTCCGCGAGGGCCGAAATCAATACTCGAAAACCCCATCAAAGCTCCAGACTTTACATATTTCGATCCGTCTCGTGCAAACACGGGAATTTTATGATCGATCAGCGTATCAAACAATTTTTTCACATCACTTTTTGTCCAATCAAAACAGATAATAGCTGGCTGGAAGAAAGCATCTATCCCTTGTTGTAATAGCCGATTTATTCCTGAAAGACATTCTTCCGTTCCGGCCTCTTTCTCCATTTTGTACTCGACAACCTGAAATCCAAGCTCTCCAGAGACTGCTTTGGCATCATCAACATTGGCAAATTGTCTTCCACTTTCAGTGTTTGGATACATCAACCCGAGTTTTTTAAATTTCACAACATCATGAAAAATTCTGAACATCATTTTAAAACGATCTGGAACTACACGTACGGTAAAGTTATCAATCCCGGAATCTGATTCACTGAGTACAAACTTGGACATGACCGGGTCCGATACACCAATTGCAAAAATTGGAGTTTTTCCGGTATTCGCTTTCAAGACAGCAGAAGTCGCTTGCGTTCCAGCAGAAATGATCATATTCAGATCATTTCTGCCCATGAGTTCAGCAGCCTTCTCGATCAATTTTTTTTCCAGTTCCGGAACATCCACTCCGACACTGATATGGGCATCTTTAGGAAATTCAATACGATTTTTCCATCCCATTTTCTCCAGGCTGTTTTTTGTAGCATTCATAATTTCAGAATACGCCCAAAATGGACTGTCTTCGATATAACCAATGCGAAACAATTTTTCCGTTTTTTCCGAAGTTTTATCGGCAGCATAGGTGAAAGGCTCGGGTGCAAGCATCATCATTGCCGACAATAATACGATTTGAATACATATTTTCATAGATGTCGCTCCTTGTTTACATACAGACGTTCGAGCAATATAAATCGGCTTCGTTGTCGCTCAGAGAATACTACAGTATTATCTCCTCCATGTATACTGCGAAAGGGCATAATCCTTACTTTCCTTATGCTCCCTCTCCCAGCGGGGGAAGGTTGGGGTGGGGGTTCAAATAGTTAAGATTATGCCCGTTCGCAGTATAGTCTTGCGAACAATTTTTCTGAATGTCTATAGTCACGTGTGCAAATGAGGAATATATGACTTGAGATGGTCAAGTATCTGAGGCATTCGATACATTCTTCCGGCATTTTCAGGCTCATTCATGCAATATTCTATTGGTAGTTCAGAAATTTTAATCGCAGGGCATCCAACATACACCCCTTTCTGTAATATATCCTTTACCACAACCGTTCCTCCGCCAACAATCGTCTGAGGACACATGACGATACCGGCCAATATGGATGCCTGAGACCCCAAAATAGATCCGTAACCTATATAGGTCAACAGTTGAATATCGGGGATTTGTTGTACACGTCCATGATTGATATGCTTGGTATGGTTGGTTATGACACCTGGTCCAACAAAACAATAATCTTCAATGATGGTGGCCTTAGAAATGATTGCACCCGTTCGGATATTAACATGATTTCCGATGAAACACGCCCCCGTAGTGATGCAGTGATCGTCAACAATCGAAGAGCTTCCTATGATTGTTCCGGATTTCAGCGTGACACGGTGCCCGATTTTGACATCATTTCCAACTGTAACACCTGGCTCGATAATAACGAATTCACCCAGTTGCAAATTGCTGCCATATTTGAAATCTGCTGCTATAGATGTAACCATTTTTTATATTCCAATTAATTACTTGACTGGATTTCATAATAATCAAACCAGACAGACAAAAACAGGCTGCTCTTTTCTCAAAGCCAACAAATGACAAACATCTTCCGGAAGAAAAACCTTTTCTGATTCAACACAGCAGGGAAATTTTCCGCCAGCAAATCTGTTGTTATTCATACTTCCGATAAATGCGGAACGGTTCGTTTGCTTGTCTTTGCATATATCGGTTCGATAAAATGATCCATTTCGAACAATGCTGATATCTGAAAGCCGAACTCCATAAATTGGCCCCCCATTCAAATGAGCCTTGTTCAGATATTCAAATCCTATTTTTTCAATAATATGGCAGGCAAACTGGCCGACATCCTTTCGGACCCGATTTTTTGAAGGCCACAACTCCGGAGAAAGAAGACAACAAAAAATATCGCTTTTGGGAAACAACTTTTCGATGAAGCTCATGTTTTTTTGTCGAATACAAGAGATATATTCCTCAAAAGTAAGCCCCGTAAGCTTTTTCCCTACGGCCTCCCAAAAGGGTTCTCGGCCGGTTTCATCCAGCGGTTCCGCGACTTCTGAAATCACCCGTTCCTGAAATCGACTGGGAAACATGCCCATATACATAAAACGGGTAAGTGCAATGACAGTTCCCAGTTTATCGGGATGGCCCCGATATCGGCGGTCCAGGACCAAACCGCCTGTCATGCTGAAAGGCTCTGTATCAGCTTCCATCTGAAGAACCTGATGCGTTACAGATTTTTTAAGATCAGGATCCGTGTATGTCCTTTCGAGTATATTGAAGTAATAATAGGGGTGTTCTGGACATCCATATGTTGCATAAACCATTGATTCTCCAATGATTTCATTATTTTCCAAATTCTCCAGAACAAAAACATACTGTGCATCCTTCAAAGGTGTTTCAGTCGAAAACGATTCTGTACTCTTTTGGATCAGACCCGTTATAGCATCGGCATCCGGCGGCAAACTGAGCAGTGTTTCATTCCGTGCCAAATTATATAGAGACGACTGATCGCTGATTTCAACACTTCGAACAAGAAAATGCATTTAAATTTCAACCAATTTCTTATGTCAATAAATAATTATCGCATTATTTTTACGGATCGCCTTTTCCAATAAATCTGTAACAATATATAAACACAACTGGAAATCAAAGACAATGCTCCCAATACAATTGCAGATGTTTCATAATCCGTTTTTGCAATCAAGAAACCCATGACAATCGGCCCCAAAACATTTCCCAAACGCTCCCAAAATCTGAAGAGTCCCAAGCCTATGCCCACGCCAACTGCCTTAACGACATTTGTTTCGGAAATCAGGGATGCCTGCGACGAAACCGATACTGTATGAGCCACACCGAGCATGATCACGGCAAATAGGGTCGGCTCAAAACCGGAATAAAAATAATATATGGTCATTGACAAGCCCGAAACGACACCACCTGCAATCATATGATATTTACGATGACGCTGTCGGTCTAAATATTTTGTAAATATCGGGCCTAGAAAAACCATTGCAAGCCCATAGCACATGGCCACACGAGCAATATTTGATTGCAGAATTCCAATTTTCTTCAAATACAGCGGAACGAAATAACTGAGATAACCGATCAGCGCAATTTTTGCAGGAATCGCTTGCAATAATACAACCGCTGAAAATTCCTTATCTTTGATTACCTGTATCAAATCTTTCAATATCTTTCGTTGTGGCGTATTATGAGAGGCTTTATGCGAAGAAAAAGGGAATAGTACAAAAACAAAATAGAGTGTAAGAAATGATATAAAACCGGAAATATAAAACACATTGCCATATCCGATTTTATCTGCCAGCATTCCACCAATGACAGTTCCACAAATACTCCCACTAAAAAACGCAGATGCAAAAGTTGCCATTCCCTGTGCACGGGTGTCGGCATCGGTATTATCCACAATAAATCGCTGACACCCCATAAAAAACAATCCAACGCCTAAAGCGCTCAGTGATCTCAGCACCATAAGCTGAAGGAAATGAACGCTGATCGGAACAGCAATCAGTCCCAGGGCATTGAGAAAACCGCCGGCAACGAGAAGCTTGTTCCATCCCACCTTTTCCGACCAGATACCGGAAAGCAGAATACTTACTGCAAAAACCAGCATATACAAAGAGATAGGAATACCCAAAACAATTTCACGGGAAAGCCCCCAAAAAGGTTGATACAATGTATTTACATAAATGGGAAAAAAAGATTCACAAAAACTGTCTGACATAACGATCAGAAATATCAAGGGTCGAATATAGATATATGGAATGCTTTTTTGCGATTTATGTAACGCACCTATATCGTTATATTTTGTAGTATCGAATCCTATCAGCGAAAGTTGAGATGAAAGAGAAATCAGCCGATCTTGAAGCGCACGGAGTATCGTTTCAAATTTTTGCATGCTCTGTTGAAGCGTCTTTTTGGAAATTCCTTTATCGATTGAGTCGGATAATGAAGCCGTAACAGCATCGATACTTTTTATATGATCGGTGATATACGGCGAAATAATATGAACTGCTTGCATGAACCACTGCTGCAGTACCACAAATGGACGAATGCGGGATAAGTAAGCTTCCAGAAAACAGTCAAAGCGTGCAACGATATGATTCAGTTCCGGCATTAGCAATCCGCCCCTGCTGAACAGCGGTCTTAATTGAAAAATCGCTTCTTCCATCTCACCGACTATTTTTTCCAATGGACCGCTGATGCTGAATGCCACGAACAGAGAAAGAAACTCAAAAGTGATCAGCAGAGAGGTCAGAATTACGGTGATCATATCCATAAGAATTTCTCGGGATTTAGCCGCAATGGGCGCAGTCGAAAGTCTCAGGAGAATATTACCAACTTGCCGATTTTCCGCCTGAAAATACACCGGAATCCATGTTTCCATCTGATTCTGTGAAAAACCGAGTTCTTTGAAACGCTTGGTCAATAATTCTGCGTCGGAACCGACAAACGCATCGGTATCTGTCATATTCTTCATGGATGTATGATCTGCATGATATAATATCCGGCCATTTATATCAGATATTTCAATACAATCCAATTCAGGGGCTGCATTCAGAATATCCTTTAAGCTCTGTTCGATTCGAATCAGTTTGTTTAAAGGAATATTCAGATTCAGCACATATTCAACATCATTTTTGATGAATTCACCCAATTTCTGGCACTTGGTACGAAGGGTTTCCAGATAACTGTTTTGAAAGGAACTGATGTTTTTTGCGGTGAATACGATCTGCCCAGCAATAATCAGACTGACTGCAATGACAAACACCTTGATCCGTGAGCTGATATTCAGTCTCATTGCCGATTTTCCCAAGTTTCAGATAGTGGCTTGATTCCGGAACCAACTAACACACACCCGGTAATGGCAATCATACTCATTATTTTTTCCGAATTTTCAAGAAAATCTCTCTGACCGATTTCATCTGCAGCGGCATCTTCGGACGAAATTCGAAAGTTTTGTTTCAAATGTTCAAAAATATCAGTGCATTCTTGAATGGTTGCAATCAATGTCTGTTTTTCCCGTTCCAGACATTGAACGCTGCTTAGTTTTTCACTGGCTTGTGCCAAAAATTCAGAAAGATGGAAATCGAGCCGGTCCAATTCATTTCTAATCTGAGCGATATTGAAATATTTTGAATTCATCTCCATCGTTTCGGCAGAAACAGCAGGTCGTCGATACATATAATCGGCAGAAGATGACCGCATTTTATTGATGCCAGAAGCATCCTCGGATATTTTCGGAGGCCAGTCCAATTTGCCCCCGATGGCGATCAAATCCTTACGGATGGGACGTGCCACCAGCATGGCAATAAATACGATCAAACCGACTGAAAATGACAGCATAATGCTCCACAAGATCGTAAAATTATCATATGCCATTGTCCATAACCGATCATAAATGACGGTTTCCGGGAACGTAAACGTGATAGCTCCAACGATAGCATTGGAGCGGTCGGCAAGCGGAAGGAATATAATGTATTGCTTCCGGATACGCAGGCTGTGCGTCTGATCCGGACTGTTAAAAACAGGAAGGGACGGATCGAACCGGGTTCCGATTTTATGAGGATTGGAATGATATAGAATCTCGCCGTTGACATTTCCCACTCCCATATCGGTGATCTCCGGATTTTTCGCCATCACTTCGGAGAGAAGCCGATCCATCCCTTCAAACTTGTCAACCGGTTTCCCCAGGCGCAGGGACGTCTCAATTTTTCTTTTCAGATTCTTGCCAGAAACTTCGTAGATTGAGATCAAAGAGGTTACATAGATTTTCTCGAACGAGGCAAGACTTAGAACAGAATTCAGCACCAGTGTCAAAATCAGAATGACCAGTGTCACCAACAAAATTTTGGTTTGAAATTTCATGGACGTTCGCCGTTTAAATCAGTTTCTTTTGATGAGGATATCCCAAATGAGAATAAGCGTTGTGCGAAGCCCGTCTGCCGGAAGACGTTCTTAATATCATACCGGTTTTCAGCAAATACGGCTCAACCACATCCACCAGGGTATCGGTTTCCTCCTGGAGGGTAGCGGCGATGGCCTCGATCCCGACCGGCCCCCCATCGTAAAAATCAATGACGGTTTTTAGATAACGGCGGTCCAGGTCTGTCAGTCCTTTTTCATCGACCCCTTCCAGAAGAAGCGCCGTTTTGACGATGCCTTCCGTGATGACCCCGTCCGCCCGAACTTGAGCATAATCTCTGACCCTTTTCAACAGCCGATTGACGATACGGGGCGTTCCACGGGATCGCCTGGAAAGCTCCTGAGCACCGGCTGTGTCGATGGCGATTTTCAGCAGCGCGGCAGATCTTCTGGTAATTTGAACCAAATCGGATTCGGAGTAAAAATCGAGGCTTCTGAAAATTCCAAATCTGTCCCGCAAAGGCGATGACAATAACCCAACCCGTGTCGTTGCTCCCACCAAACAAAACTGTTCAAGACGGATGCGATGGCTTCTGGCATGGGTACCTTTGTCGAAAACAAAATCAACGGCAAAGTCCTCCATGGCAGGATATAAGAATTCCTCAACTGTTTTAGGTAAACGGTGAATCTCATCCACAAACAACACATCTCCCCTCGACAGGTGGGTCAGGATGCCGATGAGATCGCCGCCTTTCTCCAGCGCCGGACCTGAAGTGACGGTAAAATTTCCGGCTGTTTCATTGGCGATGATATGCGCCAGAGTCGTTTTACCCAGGCCAGGAGGGCCATGAAACAGGACGTGTTCAATCGGCTCACTGCGCATTTTTGCGGCTTCGATAGCGATTTTCAGCGTTTCGACCACTTCCGGTTGCCCGATGTATTCGGACAAGCGATCCGGGCGAAGCGACAGCAAATCGACTTCTACATCAACAGGCTGGCAGGTTCCGGAGACAACACCTTGAATCAACGCCGGTGATTTTTTCTTTCTCTCGGTCATTGTGGTCTAACGCGAAGCACTTCTTCCAGAAGCGCCTCAGGTGTAAGTATCGAAGGATTGACAGACAGTGTCTCAATGATTCTGCGTCTGGCGTCAACAGGTTTTATGCCGAGTTGGTCTATCAGTACATCCAGAACCGGTTGGATCAGTTTCTCCTGCTGCAGATGCATGGGTCGGTTCGTTTTCAGTTCCGGCAAGATGAATCTGTCCAGTTTTCCTGCCAGAGATGCAATCATTTTTTGAGCAGTCCGTTTACCGATCCCTTTAAGTTTCTGTAATTTTTCAAGATCGTTTGATTCAACGGCGCCGGCAATATCATTGACCGAAACCGTCAGCGCCTTTGCTGCCTTCATGGGCCCAATGTCTTCCACGGTTATCAATCGCTGAAAGAAATCTTTTTCCTCATCGGTGTTAAACCCGATCAGTACGGGTCTGGGTTGTTTTTCCGTTTGATGAAAATAAATGAACAGCGACACATTGTCCCCAATGTGTCGTTCCTTCAATGACTCCAGGACGATAGTCGGAAGCAGCACTTCATAACCGATTTGATTGGCTAGAATCAGGATTCGATCATCATTTTTCTGGAGTATGCTGCCTTCGATATACCCGATCATGTGAATTTGATAGACCTTTATTCAGCTATTTTAATATCGTCATAGCGCAGGAGCCCGATCATCGCCAGGCCAACCGCATCAGAAGCGTGATCCGGCTTGATGGGCGCAGTTAACGACAGGCGGTTTCGAACCGATTTTTCCAATTGACTTTTGCTGGCATTGCCGTTTCCGGTCAATACCTGCTTGGCTTCACGCACAGGAACTTACAGTATGGGAATATTGTTAACGGCGCCTGCTAAAAGAACAATCCCGGAAACCTTCCCAAGAATAATGCCTGAACGGGGAAATTTTTCAAGGGAAAACACATCTTCGACAACCATCATATCCGGCTTTTCCGTGGATAGGAGAAGAAGCAGTTGTGAATATATTTGGCTTAAGCGGTGAGGCAAGGCAATGCGGGCTGAGGTGTGAATACTGCCATAAGAATAATTCCGGATAGTCAATCCAATTCCGGAAACTATTCCAATTCCTGTCGAGGCCAAACCTGGGTCTATGCCTATCACTTTAAACATGGGTCATGAACACCATCCCCTCGGGTTAAGAGCCTTCAAGTTTTTGTTTGGCGATTTTGGCTTCGTTGCTGGAAGGATATTTATTAATGAGTTCTTTGAGGATCAAACGGCCATTGGCCTTATCTCCAAGATTAAAAAATGAAAAACCCTGTTTCAGAAGCGCCGCCTGAACTTTGTTTCCTTTCGGATGATTTTCTATGACTTTCTGATATTCCAGAATGGCTTTTTCATACCACTTCTGTCGGTAATAGATTTCTCCGATCCAGAACTGTGCACTTTCAGCAGTCGAAACTTTTGGATAGCGTTTGATAAATTCCTGGAAACCGGTTCGCGCAGCATCGAGTTCCCCATTGTCAAAATCTAATTTGGCTTTGGCATAAAGCTCATTTTCAGATAAATCTTTTGCCGATGGCGTATCGACTTTCTCTTTGACAGTAGGCTTTTCAGGAGGCGTTTTGGCGGGTGGTGTTAGCGTTGTTTTTTTTGTGCTGCCATCCATGGCCAGATATTCTTCTATACGAAGCAGCCGATCTTTGATCGAAAGCGTCGTTTGCTCGAGAGTGGCGATTTTGGTTTCGGCACTTTCTCCGGTATCACCTGAGAGCATATTTTTTTGACGGTACTCTTTTTCCTCGATTTTTCCTTGTAATAGCTGAATTTGTTCCTGAAGTCTTTCTACAGTGGCATACAGTTCCGCATACTGGCTTCGGAGCTGCTGTTCTTTTTCGATCTGACTTTTTCGAAAATCTTCCATCCGAATCTGGAACTGATCTCTATATTTTTCACTGTCCGATCCGCGACGTTCCAGATTCGAAATGCGACTGTCGGCCCTTGTAGCATCATGATTGGAAGCACATCCAGCCCCCAGTAGAAACAGCACGATAATAATATTTCGAAACAAGCTGGATTTCATGATACGAATTCACCCATGCACAAGGTTAATGAATAAACAAGAGACAGGATTTGCCATTTCATAATAAAATGGCAGGCAACACAATTTATAGTGATCGCCTGCCATCGAACTTCAAACTAATTTTAAAATCACGATTCGCTCTGTTCCAAATTATTTGAGAACAAAGTGAGCTCTACGATTTTTTGCCCATGCCTGTTCGTTGTGACCTGGATCCATGGGTTTTTCTTTTCCATAGCTGATCGTGGTCATTTTTGCAGCAGGAATACCCGAGTTGACCAGGAAAGATTTAGCAGCTTCCGCACGTCTTTCACCCAGCGCAATATTGTATGCAACGGTACCGCGCTCATCGCAATGGCCTTCAACCGTGGTGGCCGCATCCGGATTTTGCTTCATCCAAGCTGCCTTATCTTTCAAAATAGCCTGAGCCGTGGCATCCAACACAGAGCTGTCAAACGCAAAATTGACATCCTGTTTCTGGAATTTTTCCCGTGCCGCCAGTGCAGCGCTCTTGCCTGCATCATCCGTAGATGCCGGAGCCTCTGGTGCCTTTTTCGCACTGTCATCGGTTTTAGAGACTGCTGCTTCGGGTTTGACCACCTTCTTTGCACATGATGCGGTTAACATCAAACCAGGTACGACAAACAACATTGCTAAAATCACCCAATACTTTCTCTTCATTTTACTTCCTCCTTTTTAATAATAATTAATTTTTTACACCCGGTGACCATTTGGGCTCGGTTTGCTGACCGGGCATACTCATCAGCCTGCGTTGATCTGCCCCGTAAGCTGTCATTACGAATATTTTCGACGATCCTTCTCGGGTAGAACTAAACGCAATCATGCTGCCATCCGGTGACCAGGACGGCGATTCATTATCCCCCTGTGCATAGGTCAGTTGAACCAGCCCTTTGCCATCCGCACCAATTACACAAATATTGAAGCCGCTTCCTTTTGCCAATTCTGTGTATACGATTTTATCTCCTCTCGGAGACCATTCAGGCTGCGTATTGTTGTTTCCTTGAAAGGTAAGACGTTCTGCGTGGCCGGAATTCATATTCTGCACATAAATCTGCGGCGTTCCACCTCTTCTGGATACAAAGGCCATTTTATTGCCGTCTGGTGACCATGTCGGGGAAACATCAATCCCCGGACTATCTGTCAATCTATTAATAACTTTTCCGGTTCCGGTCAATAGATAAATTTCAGGATCACCAGAAAAAGACATGGATGCAGCCAGTTCAAACCGGCCGGGAACCCATGCAGGCGATATGGCCATGCCTTTTTTATCCACAACCGATATTCGATTATCAGAAATATTCTGAATAAACAAGTCCGGTTTTCCCTTGGCATAGGAAGTATAGGCAACCCACTTGCCGTCATGCGATATGGCGGGAGAAAGATTGATGCCTTTATTTTGGGTGATCTGCGTGGGACCATAGCCGTCGAAATCGCAGACAAACACTTCTTTACCACTGGAAACCGTGGATATGAATGCGATCTGACTGTCGAACAACCCGGTGATTCCAGTCAGCAGCCCCATAATTTCATTACAGAATCGGCGGATCATCATGCGAAGATCTTTTACGTTTCCGGTATATTTTCTGCCGATCAACTGCCGTTCGTTATAAGTGTCAAAAAGTCGCAGATCCATTTCAATCTGGGTATTGTTAATGGAGACAGCCCCCGTTACCAGGAGTTCTGCACCGATGGTTGTCCAGCCTTTGAATAAAGGCGATGCAACATCGGCTTTCTGGGCATCCACGAGAAAAGCCCCTCTGTCCAAAATCTTAAAGTAGCCGGTAAAAGCCAGCATATCGGACAGCATGTTCGATCCGGCTTGAGCAGTTTCGGACTCGGTCGCACTGCCGGTAACCGGTTTGAAATATGGGATGGCTATGGGAACTTTCTTCAATAAAGGGTTGTTGATATCGATGTAGTCATAATTGCCTGCACCCAAAACAGCTCTGCACCAAATAAGAGAGATCAGGATCAGGCACCCGATACAGTGGCTTTGCGTAATCGTGCGTTTTATTTTACATCCGGCATTTCCGGAAGTTACAATCATGTTAACTCCGTTTCAATCCTTTAGGCGTAAAAATCAGCCCCAGTTCATAATATGGCTGCGTATATTCCCGAGGCAGGGGAGGCAGCGGATTAGATTTTTTGATGGCTTTGTATACGGAATCGTCAAAATAACTGTTTCCAGATTTTTTTTCAAACCAGATATCTGTTATTTCGCCGTTTTTCATAATTTTTATAACAATAACAGAGACGAGATCAGTTCTTCCACCCACCAGTTGTTCGTTGAACACCCAGTTATTTTCGACGTGATTCGGAATCAGCGATCGATAAAAATCAATGGGCTGTATGCCGACACCGCCGGTACCGCCCGTACCCCCTGTACCGCCTCCACTGCCGCCGAGCCTGCTGCTGCCGCCGCTCCCGCCGGTACCGCTGCTGCCGCGTCCACCCGACGATTTTCCGGATGAAGATTCCTTTGTACCACTTCCGCCGGAACCCGCCTCTTCTTTTTCCACTTTGTTCTTGATACGATCCAGGGCCGACGCCAACTGATCGGTGGTGCTGGGCTTTGTTTCCTCCACCTGCTTTTCAATGCGGTTCAGTGCATTTTTAATAGCCTGCGTGGATTTAAAAGTTTCTTTTTTCAAAGACGTTTTTATTTTTGGCTTTTCGTCTGAAAGCGAAATGACATCCGTGGCTTTTTCCGGCTCCGGCTTTGGCGGTTGAGGCTTCTGCGGCTCCGGTTTCTGCGGCTCTGGCTTCGGCGGCTCTGGCTTCGGCTCCGGAACCGACACTTTTTCGGGCTTGGGTGCCGGCGGTATCGGTTTGGCCTCCTGTACCTCCGGCTTTACAGTCTTCGGTGCCGGCGGCTCCGATTTGGATTCATGTACTCCGGGTTTTTCTGCTTTTGCCTCCGGATCTCCAGGCCTGTCGGCCTTCGGACCAGGTTTTTCAGGCCCGGAATGACCGGGTTTTCCGAAAGTCCCCGTGGGAGACATCGTCACCATATTGACCATGATCACGGACGGAACGAATTCTTTTTTTGGAGCAAATTCGGGTAAATAAGTCATTATTATAAAAACAAGCACATGCAGGACGAGGGATACGGCCACATATAGACCGATCGCATCGGCATTGGTTCCCGAAGAAAGCAACAAACTGGCATGGTCTGATCCACGGATGCTCATTCGCTACTTCTTTTTTTCTGATTTATTGTCCAGTGGTATGGTTACCATTCCGAGTTTATCGATCCCAGCCGCCTTGATCTCGGCCATAACACGAACAACCGTACCGTAGGGGATGTTTTTGTCAGCCCGCAGATACGCTTCTTTATCCGGTTTTCCTTCGAGAATTTTGGCCAATTTAGTGCCGAGGATATCCAGCGAGACCTGAAATTCATTGATATAAATTTGGCCTTTGGGATCGATGGAAATAACGAGATGCTCCTTTTCTGCCGCAAGCGGCTCGGAGGTGGTTTCCGGAAGTGCGACATCCACACCCTGCATCATCATGGGTGCCGTAACCATAAAGATAATCAGGAGAACCAGCATCACGTCGACCAGCGGCGTTACGTTGATTTCCGACATCAACCGGTCATTGTTTCCACCCATACTCATGGCTTGTTTCCTTTGGCGGAGAGGATATCCCGCTCGATGATATTGAGAAAATCCGCGGAAAAGCTCTGAAGCTCGGTTTCAATGATCTTGATTTTCTGCATGAAATAGTTGAATGCAATAACCGACGGAATCGCTGCCGCCAATCCGGCTGCCGTTGCAATCAAGGCTTCTGAAATCCCCGGTGCCACAACGGCAAGCGTCGCCGATCCTCTGAGGCCGATTCCGTGAAACGAATTCATGATGCCCCACACGGTTCCAAAAAGCCCGATGAATGGGGCGGTATTGCCCGCTGTTGCCAGAAAAGGCACCATCTGGGTGATTCGGGTGATTTCAGTATTGGTTGCCCTGCGCAAGGCTCTGTTTACATTATCTATTCCAGCAAAGTGAGCGCCCATGGTCAATGATTCCTGACCCGGAGTCTGGGGTTTGGCTGACGGACCGGATTGGCTGACTTTTTTGAGTTCGACATATCCGATCCGGAATACATGCGCGATAGGACTGCTCTGAAGCTGTTTGGCCTTGACAAAAGCTTCGGATAGGTCACGGCTTTTCCAGAAATAATCGGTAAACAGCGCCGATTCTTTAAATGCTTTACGAATATAGCGGTATTTGATAAAAATGATCGCCCAGGACATCACCGAGAAGAACAACAGCAGCAACAGAATAAAATTCACCATCAGACCCGAACTGCTGATCATCTGGATTAAATTCATTTCTTGAGAAAGCATTGAACGACTGCTCCGATTGTTGGGATATGAAAAAAGAAAATACCGGACTCAATATAAGAAATGCACGGTAAATGACATATAAATTGCAATCTGTTCATATATTACTCATCGTGCAATCATGTCAAGAAATTTAAAAATGACTCTGTGCAATCAAGAAATTAATTCGGATGAACAACAGAAAGACATCAGTGGTTTTTGTGCTTGGCTATAATATCGGAAAATTCATAACACCGACAATCATGGGGCAGCGCATCCGATACGGCTGAACGCCATTCACTCTTTTTTCATGACGGAGCAGATTTATGCATCATATTTTACGAAATATACGCGCAACCATCTGGATATTTATTGCTTTCGGTATCTTTTCATCCTGCAGTTCGGGACTGTTCACGTATAGAGGTGCCGTGGAAACGCAGAAAGATCGCATCATTGCACTTGACACAGGCAATCATCCGGGAATATGGACAACCAATGAACTGTCGATAACTTATCAGTATCAGCTGACGACTGACTTGCTGAAAATTGAAGGGAACACAGAACTATTCGGTGGTTTTGCCACAGATTTCCGATGGATTAAAAGACTTGCGATTTATCTGCTGTTTCTGGACAAACAGGGAATCGTGATCGACAGCCCCCTCGTTTACTCGATAGGAACTTATCGTGCGGTCGATATGATTCCAATGAAGTTTGAAAGAACTATCCCCGTTCCTGAAGGGGTCTGTGCATTTTCATTTGCATATGACGGTGAACTGTCCGGAACAGGAACCGATGACGCGATTCCTTACAGCATCTGGCATACGCCATCCAGACCGTAAATATACTGCAAGCGGGAACAGTCTGCATTTTTGGAACCCCCACCCCGGCCCTCTACCGCTGGGGGGGGTAACGTTTATACATGCGATTTCGGTTAGTTGTTTGTTTCATGGGTAATCCATGCTTTTTTTAATCTTTTTCTGTCTTTTTTCCAAGGAATCTCTTTTTTCCGTCCCTTGATTTTCGCAGAAAACGGCCTCTCCTTTTGAATATCCAGAATAAAAGACCCCGGTGTATTCGGCTGCGGCACGACAGGATCGGGCGCCGGTGTTCTGGGTTCATGTTCCGGTGCCGGCCCGGTAAAACATTCCGGAGGAATATGGCCGGTTGTGTACAGTGTTCCACCAACATGGTGAATAAGGATGCCACGGCCCTTACATTTTTCGCAATTCACTGTCAATAAAACCGCTTTTGAATCATATCGCTTCCCGATTCGAAACGCCATTTCCCTGTCTGCACTCAATACAACCCGAGAATATGCAGATGGTGATATTCCATTTTCAAAAACATGGGCGTGGGCTTTTTGCCGGACACACACATACAGCAATTTGGGCAGATCGGTGGCAACCTTTTGTTCGGGTAGATGGATTCGATCTACCGAGCGAATGCGGTTACCCGCACATTCAACCGGCGGATCGATCTCTCGAAGTAGTATCTCCTGAAAATGAACGGCCCGGATATGTTTCCATCCGTCTTCCTCATGAATTGCCTTCAGAAGCGTCTGCATGGAAACAAACCCGTTTTCATCCAGTACCAGCCCGAATTCGAACGGCCGCCTTCCCAGGACATATGATAATAATTTTGAAAATTGGCGGAATGTGGTATGGGTTTTCATATACTTGGCTGTGACTTGATAATTACGATTTTTATTGTCCTCGATTGAAGACAGCATGTGGCTGTTTCTTTGGTCGGATGACACGAAACCGGTCAGGGGCAACCGATTAACAACGTTTACCCTGTTCAATGTCTTGTTACAACCTGATTGCCGAAGTTTCAACCATTTTGTTTCATTTTGAAAGGAGCCTGCCGGGTGTTAACGATCGTATCATCATCAACAATTACAGAACAACAAGTAGAAATGCTCATCATTCCTGTTTGTGAAGATGCAGATATCCATCCGGCCGGTTTTACTCCGGAGGTGATACGCCAAGCCAGAAATCTTAAGGAATTTAAAGGTGCCGATAGCGACATCGTTGTTTTTTTTACGCCATCCGGGGTTCGCGCGGATCAGGTGATGATCGTCGGCCTCGGAAAAAAAGACAGGATCGACGGTGAAACGTTCAGAAAGTCCTGCGGAAAAGCCATCAAAAAATGCATTCAAAAAGAGATATGCTCAGTTACTTTTGCAGTTCCTTTTTCCGGTGCAATCGAAATTGAACCTGATGCCATGCTTGAAACCATGATGGAAGGCGCTTATCTGGCAAATTTTCAGTTCAACAGGTTCAAAAAGCCCAAACACCCCTCCCTGCAGCAAATCAGTTTTGCCGTTGCCGAAGATTTTGTTCAGCAATCGATTCCTCTGGCAAATAAGATCAAAATTATCTGCGACGGCACCCTGCTGGCCCGAGAATGGGTGATCACCCCTTCGAATCTGAAACGACCGGAACAATTTTCCCGGATGCTGGTACAACTGGCTGAAAAGGAAAACCTGAAAACCGAAGTACTCGAACTTCCGGAATTGAAGAAAAGAAAATTCGGTGCCCTTCTGGCAGTTGCCGCGGGCAGCGACGCCAGTGCCAGACTGGTTGTTCTGGAACATAATCCCAACAATGCGTTCCAGACCCTCGCGCTGGTGGGAAAGGGTGTAACATTTGACTCCGGAGGGATCAACCTGAAACCCCAGGGTTCTCTGGAGAATATGAAAATGGACATGGCCGGCTCAGCGGCTGTTGCCGCCACCCTGATCACCGCAGCACGGCTTCAACTGCCCATTCACCTGATCGGGGTCTTGCCGCTGGTCGAAAACATGCCTTCCGGGTCTGCCACCCGACCCGGAGATGTTGTCGAGAGTTTTTCAGGCAAGACTATCGAAATCAACAATACAGACGCCGAAGGCAGATTGATTTTGGCGGATGCTTTATCATACGCCATTCAAACCTATCATCCGGATACAGTCATCGATATAGCCACCCTGACCGGTGCCTGCATGGTAGCCCTGGGTGAAAAAATCGCCGGTATTTTCTCCCCGGATGAGAAACTGGCGGACACCATCATTGCATCTGGATTGAAAACTTTTGAACGGTGCTGGAAAATGCCGCTTCCGGAAGACTATAAAGAGATGTTGAAAAGTGAGGTGGCGGATATTTGCAACATTACCGGATCGAAATGGGGGGGAGCAATTACAGCGGCCCTTTTTCTATCGGAATTCACTGAAAATACACCTTGGGTGCATATCGATATCGCGGGCCCGGCATATGCGAAAAAAGAGAGCGATTATTGCGGTGTCGGGGGGACTGGATTCGGCGTTAGATTGCTCTATAATTGGATCGAGAATATGATTGGACAGTCTTCATAATCTATTTTCAATATAATATCTTTAACGAATCATGCAGGATCCGACCCATTTTTCCGCAATTGTCCGATACCCCTGGAGGTCACTTTCAGTGATGCTGTATTCATTCTTATCGAAAAAATCCGGAGACAGGACATGGGAAAGACTGAATCGCTGAAGCACATACAGCGCCGCCCCCTGAATCGACATGCAGATTTGTTTCATGATATGCGTATCGATCAACGGCCTGATGCAGGTGGTCCTAAACTCGTAGGAAATGCAGGATGTCTTGATCAACCGGATGCTGGCGGTTATTGCATCCACGTTGCAATCTTTCTGAATATATCGGGGGTAATATTCGGGAATCGTCTTGATATCCATGGCCACATAATCAACTAGCCCGCCGGATATCAGTTCTTCAAGGACTTTTGGACGGCTGCCGTTGGTGTCGAGCTTGATCGGATAACCCATCTGCCGGATGGTCCGGCATATTCGGACCACATCCGGTTGCAGGGTCGGCTCGCCGCCGGAAATCACCACCCCGCCTAGAAACCCTTTGCGCTTTTCGAGAAAATTATACGCAGCCTGCTCGGTCCATGGGTCCACGGCCTGCCCTTTTGCCAGTTCAGGATTATGGCAATAAGGGCAGTGAAAATTGCATCCGGAAAAAAAAAGCACGCAACCGATCTTTCCCGGATAATCGATCAGCGTGCTTTTCTGAATCCCTCAAAAAAGCATTTAAATTCCTGATGCAACTGCTGAGGATATGAAGACGGCATGGTCGGCGGCATATAGAATGGACGGCATGGGAATATTGAGTTTGCAGGGATGATCTTCCTGAGTATTCAGATCGAATGTGTTGCGGATGGCAAATTCGGCCTGTTTCCCGTTGTTCCACTGTTTGACCGGCCTCAAATAACCCACTACACGGGAATATATCTCGGTTTCCTGACCGCAATCATGGCAGGTTTCCTGTTCTCCGACGAGATAGCCGTGGGACGGACAGACGCTGAAGGTTGGTGTCAATGTAAAATAAGGCAAATGAAACCGGGTGGCTACATTTCGGATCAGGTGTTTGACAGCTTCAACATCGGTAACCTGTTCACCCAGAAAAATATGAAGCACAGTGCCGCCGGTATATTTGGTTTGCAGTTTATCCTGAAGTGTGAGGGTTTCAAAAATATCCTGGGTATAATTGACAGGCAACTGGGTGGAATTGGTATAAAACGGGGAGGCTCCTTGCTGATACTCCCTTTCATTGGCACAGACAATACGGGGATAACGTTTCTTGTCCATCAGGGCTAAACGGTAGGACGTTCCTTCTGCCGGTGTGGCTTCCAGATTGAACATGTCGCCGGTTTCTTCCTGAATGCCCGATATCATGTTGCGCAGAAAATCCATGACTTCCAGAGAAAATGACTGGCCGGCCGGTGTGGCAATGCCTTCTCCGATAAAATTGATACAGGCTTCATTCATGCCGATAATACCAATCGTCGAAAAATGATTTTTCCAGTAAAATCCGGTTCGGCTCTTGATGTCTCTCAGATAAAATTTGGAATAGGGATACAGGTTTTTTTCGGTAAATTTTTCGAGTACTTTTCGTTTAATATTCAGACTCTCGACCCCCAGCATCACCTGATCGGCCAATCGAGACTGAAAATCATCCTTGCTTTCGGCAAGGAATCCGATCCGGGGAAGGTTGATGGTAACCACCCCGATAGAACCGGTAAGCGGATTGGCCCCGAACAGTCCGCCCCCCCGCTTCAAGAGTTCCCGGTTGTCGAGCCGGAGCCTGCAGCACATGGAGCGGGCATCTTCCGGAGACATGTCCGAATTGACGAAATTCGAAAAATAGGGGATTCCGTATTTTCCGGTCATCTTCCAGATCATCTCCAAGTTCGGGTTATCCCAGTCGAAATCCTCCGTAATATTGTATGTCGGGATGGGAAAAGTAAATACCCGGCCTCTGGCATCGCCTTCCATCATGACTTCGGCAAAGGCTCTGTTGATCATATTCATTTCCTCCTGAAACTCGGCATACGTTTCCTCTCTTTCCTTTCCGCCGACGACGACGGGTGCATCCCGAAGTGTGGAAGGTACCTGAAGATCCAGTGTAATATTCGTAAAAGGGGTTTGAAATCCCACCCGGGTCGGAATGTTGATATTGAAAACGAACTCCTGAATAGCCTGTTTGACCTCGAGGTAATCCAGATTGTCGAAACGAACAAAGGGGGATAAAAGGGTATCGAAACTGGATATAGCCTGAGCACCGGCAGCCTCGCCCTGCAGTGTATAGAAAAAATTGACGATCTGACCCAATGCCGACCGAAGGTGCTTTGGCGGAGCGCTTTCCACCTTGCCCTCGACACCTTTGAATCCGGATTTGAGCAGATCCATCAGATCCCATCCGACGCAATAGACCGACAGTAGGCTGAGATCGTGAATGTGTATATCCCCATTTTTATGTGATGAGCGGATTTCCGGCGGATAGATGCGATTCAGCCAGTACTCTGTGGTGACATCAGAGGAAATGTAATTATTGAGCCCCTGAAGCGAATAGCACATATTGCTGTTTTCCTTGATTTTCCAGTCCAGCTTCTGGATATAGTGTTCCACGAGATCGATACTGGCCTTGGTAGAAATACTGCGGATCTGGGAGTGTTGCTCCCGATAGAGGATATAGGCTTTGGCCGTTTTATGAAACGGAGAATCCAGAAGAACACGCTCGACGATGTCTTGAATCTCTTCGACTTCCGGCAGCAACCCCAGCCGAAGTTCATGGGCCAGTGTCAATACACGAAGCGTCAGCTTTTTGGCTTCGCGTTCTTCAAATTCACCGGTCGCTCTGCCGGCCTTGGCAATCGCCGCCGTAATTTTGGAAGAATCGAATTCGACAATCCGGCCATCCCGTTTTTTAATATTCTCGAACATGAAAATCACCTCGGTTTTATATGTAGCGGTTTTTGAATCATTCTTATCAAGAATATTACAAGATGTAGTGATGTGTCAATATTTAAAACAATATATAGTATACATATAGAAATGATCTGGCAATTTCCCGTAATCCAGCATAAGTTAATTATTGATAAAAACTGTGTTTTTGCTATTGATAAAAAAATACGAAAAGATGATCGGAAGTTATACCCAAACCAGAAACAAGAAGATTAACGGAAACGAACGATAGGAACGTCGATTTCATGCTCAGAACCGCCATTTATCCCGGATCATTCGACCCAGTTACCAATGGACATATCGATATCATAGACAGAGGATTCAAGCTTTTTGATAAAATCATTGTCGCCATCCTCCACAATCCTGCCAAAAAATATCTGTTCAGTGTTGAAGAAAGAATTGGTTTGCTTCGGGAAAGCCTAAAAAAATTCCCCGATGTTGAAATCGAAGCATTTGACGGTCTTTTAGTGGATTACGCTGTTCAGAAAAATGCACAGGCAATTTTGCGGGGCATGCGGGCGGTGTCTGATTTCGAGTATGAATTTCAAATGGCATTGATGAACCGGCGACTCAACAGAAATGTTCAAACCGTTTTTTTGATGACAGGGCTTCGCTGGATTTTTACCAGCTCTTCAATCATCAAGGAAGCAGCTAGTTTTGGAGGCAATATCAACGGAATGGTTCCAGTCTCCGTTCAACAGAAACTGAAGGAAAAATTCGGACGGCAATGATGCACGGAAAACGTGCAAAATATCCCTCCATTACCGTGATCATTCATGCAACCTCATTCCCGCAAATTACTGCAGAAGGTAGAGCAGACCATTTTATCCCGGAGTATGTTAAGCAAAGTGGATCGGGTTCTGGCAGGTGTCTCCGGCGGCCCCGATTCTGTAGCGATGCTTCATCTACTGAACCGACTGGCCCCTGCATGGGGATTGCAGATCGGAATAGCGCATCTGAACCATTGCCTGAGGGGAATTGAATCGGACAAGGATGCGGATTTTGTTGCCGCTCTTGCCGCACAACTCCATCTTCCCTGTTTCATCGATACCATCGATGTTCAAAAAGATTCTGCATTTCAGAAGCTTTCTCTGGAAGCTGCCGCCAGAACAATCCGATACAACTTTTTTGATCGCATCCGTCAGCAAAACGGATATGACAAAATTGCAACGGGTCATCATCAAAATGACAATGCCGAACAGATGTTGATGTTTCTGTTCCGGGGAAGCGGATCAATGGGAGTGGCTGGAATTCCTCCTGTCAGAGAGGGCCGGATCATCCGGCCCCTGATCGACACGAATCGAAATGAACTTGTTGCTTTTCTCAATGAAAATGAGATAGCATATAAAGTTGATGACTCCAATCGCGACATGCGGTTTTTGAGAAACCGGATCCGGCACGAAACAATCCCCTATATTCAAGCCTGCTGCAATCCCGGTATCATCGAAACCCTGAATCGGTTTTCCAGAATAGTCAGATCCGAAAACGAATGGATGGATGAAATCATTCAGACCATTTACAGTGATGCGATTGTCTGTACGGACAGCCACCGGCAGGTGCTGGCGATACCGGCTTTTTCGGCATTTCCGGAAGCTGTCAGACGCCGAGTGATTCGTACAGCCATCGCTCGCACCAAAGGTGATCTACAGAGAATTTCATTTTCTCATATTGAAGCGGCACGAGAACTTGCAGAACGTCGACATGGTTTGGCTTACCTGATATTACCGGATGGTATACGAATTGAACGAAAAAAAAATCAGTTGATTTTCTATCGGCTGGATACACCGGTACAAATCCGCAAACAGGCAATCCAGCCCGATCAGCCGACTTTTTTTTATTCTGTTGCAGGTCCCGGTGAACACATTTCCATTATGGAAACCGGTGCCGTGATGATTTTTTCCCACAAACCCGTTGGACCCGATATGCTGAATGATTTGGGCGACAATATCGCCTTGCTGGATATGGAAATGCTGAAATTTCCACTGACAGTACGAAACATAAGACCCGGAGATCGCTTTACGCCTCTCGGAATGAACGGAACACAGAAAATACAGAAATATTTTATCGATCACAAAATCGATCGCAGAGAAAGAACACAATATCCGGTTCTTTTGAGTGAGAATCAAATTGTCTGGCTGGCAGGTCACCGAATCGATGACCATTTTAAAGTCACACATTCAACCCGAACGCTGTTCAAAATCAATTTTTTCAAATCTGCTCAGCCGGAACTTGCATAATCCGATAATGTGATTAATTTTATTTTTTGTTTGGTTCATTTCAGCTTCCGAATTCATTTTTTTTGATGAACCCATAAAGTTTTCACCGCCATCGTAAGGAGGATCGTTTGAATCCGTTTTACAAAAATCTGGCCTTATGGCTGGTCATCACCTTGATGATGATCATGCTGTACAATCTTTTCAATCAACAGCATGTTGCCGATACCACCATCAGTTACACTGAATTTCTTTCGCTCGTTGAAGACAGCCGCATTGCCGATGTCGTCATGCAGGGCCAGGAGCTTTACGTCACAGATACCAACCGCAGTCGGTTCAAGGTATATGCACCGCAGGACAGTGACCTGATCAGCACGCTTCGACAAAAGGGCGTTGCCATCAACGCAAAACCACCAGCCGAGTCCCCCTGGTACATGTCGATTCTCGTATCGTGGCTTCCCATGATTGTTCTGATCGGTGTTTGGATATTTTTCATGCGACAGATGCAGGCAGGTGGGGGAAAAGCCATGTCTTTCGGAAAAAGTCGTGCCAAGCTGATGTCGGATCAATCGGAAAAAGTCACGTTCGAAGACGTTGCCGGTATCGATGAAGCCAAGGAAGAGCTTGGAGAAATAGTTGAATTTTTAAAGGAGCCAAAAAAATTCACCCGTCTCGGCGGACGAATTCCAAAAGGGGTTCTGCTGATGGGCTCTCCCGGCACCGGTAAAACGCTTCTGGCCAGAGCCATTGCGGGTGAGGCAGGAGTTCCTTTTTTCAGCATCAGCGGTTCCGATTTTGTCGAAATGTTTGTCGGCGTCGGTGCTTCCCGTGTCCGGGATCTTTTTGTTCAGGGGAAAAAGAACGCCCCCTGCATTATTTTCATCGATGAAATCGATGCCGTCGGCAGGCACCGCGGAGCCGGACTCGGCGGCGGCCATGATGAACGAGAGCAGACATTGAACCAGCTTCTGGTCGAAATGGATGGCTTTGAATCCAATGAAGGTGTTATTTTGATTTCGGCAACCAATCGGCCCGATGTTCTGGATCCGGCCCTGCTGCGTCCCGGGCGGTTCGACCGACAGGTCGTGGTGCCATTGCCGGATATCAAGGGCCGCGAACAGATTCTGCGCGTTCACATGAAGAAATCCCCAATCGCACCGGATGTGGATTCAACGGTTCTGGCCAAAGGCACACCCGGTTTTTCCGGTGCAGATCTGGAAAATCTCGTCAATGAAGCCGCACTGCTGGCCGCCAAACGAAATAAGGAAAAAGTCGACATGGTAGATCTGGATGACGCTAAAGACAAGGTCTATATGGGTCTCGAGCGAAAATCCAAAGTTGTTCGGGAAGAAGACCGCAAAACCACTGCCTATCATGAAGCCGGCCACGGACTGGTTGCCCGATTTTTGCCCGGCACCCATGCCGTCAATAAAATTACCATTATCCCCAGAGGCAGGGCAGCCGGCATCACATGGTTTCTCCCGGAAGAGCAGGATTTCCGGTACAAAGATCAACTCGAAAGCGAACTTTCCGTGGCATTCGGCGGCAGAGTTGCGGAAGAGCTGGTTTTCAACCGGATCAGTACGGGTGCCTCCAATGATATCAAACAGGCTACGGAACTGGCCCAAAAAATGGTCCGCGCCTGGGGAATGAGTGACGTGCTGGGGCCGTTATCCTATGCCAAAAATGAAGAGCAGATTTTTCTGGGCAGAGAAATTGCTCAGCATCGGGACTATTCCGAGGAAACCGCTCAAAAAATTGACAGCGAAATCAACAGACTGATTTGCAACAATTATGAAAAGGCCAAGAAGGTGCTGCTGGAAAACATCGAAATCCTGCATAAGCTGGCGTCACTCCTACTTGATAAGGAAACCGTCATGGGCTCTGAACTGGATAATCTGATTCGATCCGTTCGACCCGACTTTGAATTTCCTTCCAATCCCCAATCCGCGGAAACAACCGTCGAATCATGATGAAAAATTACGATATTTTCTGGAAAGATCATCATCTGAAACTGGGTTCCCGTACCTGTATCATGGGAATTTTAAATGTCACACCCGACTCTTTTTCAGACGGCGGAAAGTTTTTTGCCTTTGATCGGGCCGTGGCTCAAGCTGAAAAACTGGTGGCCGACGGCGCGGACATTCTGGATGTGGGTGGAGAATCCACCCGGCCTTTTTCGGATACCGTTTCCGAAGATGAAGAAATCCGCCGCGTTGTTCCGGTCATCGAAGCTGTGGTCAAGCGTGTGTCCATCCCCATTTCCATCGACACGTGTAAATCCGGGGTCGCCCGGTGCGCCATTGAATCAGGTGCTTCCATCATCAACGATATCGGTGCACTGAAAATGGATACCAATATGGCAAAAGTGGCGGCCGATGCCGGAGTACCGGTGATATTGATGCACATGCTGGGTACCCCCAAGACCATGCAGGTGTCTCCGGTATACGAGAATCTGCTTGCAGACATTACAATGTTTCTGGCCGAAGCCATCGATCATGCCGTCAGTCAGGGCGTATCGAGATCCCGGATCATTATCGATCCAGGAATCGGTTTCGGCAAAACCATCCGTGACAACCTGACCTTGATTCGATGCCTGAACACATTTACATCCCTGAATGCACCGATACTTATCGGTCCTTCCCGAAAATCCTTTATTCGGAATCTGCTCAAAGCGTCTGATCCGCAGGGGCTTGACCCAGATCCGGAAAGTATTGAAACCGGCACTCAAGCTGCAGTTGCCGCAGGCATTTTAAACGGCGCTCATATCCTTCGGGTTCACGATGTGGCACGTACACGAACAACCGTAAGGCTTATGGATGCGATGAAGGATATCCCCGATGCTTCTGGTCATTGATGTGGGAAATACCAATATTGTTCTAGGCGTTTATCACGAACAGAATCTGCTGAAAGACTGGCGGATTCGCACGGAACGCAATATCACGGAAGATGAATTTCATATCCTTGCCTTCAATTTATTCAAAGGCAGCCAGATTCCGCCGGATCAAATAGACAGAACCATCGTTTCCTGTGTCGTTCCGCCGCTGGTCAACATTATAGATGCATTCTGCCGAAAATATCTGCATCACATCCCGGTATGGGTAGATCCCAGAACGTACCGAGGCATGCCGATTCTCTACACCAATCCCGGAGAAGTCGGGGCAGACCGGATTGTCAATGCTGTAGCCGCTTATCACCGATATCGGACCAGTCTGGTCGTCATCGATTTCGGAACCGCCACCACATTTGATGCCATTTCCGAAAATGGTGACTATTTGGGAGGTGCCATTAGCCCCGGTATCATGATTTCCGCAGAAGCCCTGTTCAAGAATGCATCTAAACTGCCGCGTGTCGAAATTTTTTCGCCACCCGAATATGTCATCGGCAAGGATACGGCCGCCAGCATCCAATCTGGCATCATCTATGGATATGCGGGGCTGGTGGACGGCATGGTCACGCGGTTGAAGGCCGAGATGGGCACACATCCCAAAATTGTGGCGACCGGTGGGCTTTCGGTTCTGATTGCTGGTGTTTCACACACCATCGACGTGGTTGAGCCGGACTTGACCCTTGAAGGATTGAAAATCATCAGCGAGGAGCTATGATGTTATATTTCCATTTGCGATTCGACCTTCCGGATTTCCTCCATGAGCTTTTTTTTCTCATCCGCGGTCAGCGTTTCTTCATTCAACCTGCGCCTTAATCCGAGCAGGATCATTTCCAGCCGGTAATCCGAACATTTCACCATTAGATACTGCCTATCCTTTGCCTGTTGCACTCATGGCTTCCTGAAAAACGCTGTAAAATGCCTGATGTTCATCAATGGCCCGTCGTAAAATCTTTGCGATTTCATCGATGTTCCGTATGTGGATGACCACATTGACGCTTTTATTGAACGCCGCCATATTGTCCATGGTGCGAAATCGGGTCGTTATCATCACCACAAAGATATTCCGGCGAACAGACATCACCAGTTCGTTCAGAAAAGTGAGAATCGGGTGATCGCCAGACGATTCGCTATCAAAAAGTTCATTGACGACAATCAGATCAAAAGAGTGAAACCGCATTTTTTTCAACGCATCCATGGCGCTTTCCGTTTCGATGGTATGGTATCCCATTTGCTTGAGCGCAAAACGCAATTTGGATACGACTCCCGAATCGGATTCACACACCAGTGCTGTTTTTATACCTGAAATCAAAAAATCGAACGGTTTTTCCGAAGCATCATACGCGCTGGAGGAAATGGTTTGAATGAGATTTTTATCCGTCGGACTGCCGGTCTGAACCTGTTTTTCCGGGTCGTTTGTAGAGGGGGTTTTGTTGGTACGGGTATCCAGTGTTAATTTCTTTTTGCAACGCGGACAGGGAATAAATACAACCTGCTCGGCCGGTATTTTTTCATCGGAAATTCTAAATTTACCCTGGCACTGATCACAGATAACCTCCATTTTTTGCCCCCCTGTTCAGATCCCTTCCTTGTCACTGCTTTTTGATTTTTCCGTACTGCTTGTCGACTTCCAGCTGCTCGATATCGGTAGTCGCTTCTCCCCGGCCTGCCTTGACGGAATCGATTCCCCTTCCCACAAGACCTTTTCGGGAAGCGTATGTCATGGCGGTATCTTCGGTAATCAAACCCCTCTCGTACAATTGAACGATGAAATCATCGAAAGTTGTCATGCCGAAGGCTTTTCCGGTCTGAATGATTTCATAAAACGTTTTGCCTTCGGACTCTCCGTGCAGAATGCTGTCCTTGACACGCAGGTTGGTCCCCATGATTTCAAATGCCGCCACCCGGCCGCCACCGATCTTGGGAAGCAGACGCTGACAAACCACCCAGCGCATGGTAGCCGCCAGCCGGATGCGTATCTGATTCTCCTCATCGGTATTGAACATACCCAGAATTCGATTGATGGTCTGACCGGCATCTACGGTATGGAGGGTACTCAAAACAAGATGGCCGGTTTCCGCTGCGCTCAATCCGATCTCGACGGTTTCCCGGTCCCGCATTTCCCCCACCAGTATCACTTTGGGCGCCTGTCTGAGCGCGGCACGAAGACCAATGGGAAACGTGTCGAAATCGCTTCCCATTTCCCGTTGGTTGAATGTGGATCGTTTATGTGAATGCTGATATTCGACGGGATCTTCCAGAGTGACGATATGGACGGCATCATGCTCATTGATTTCATTCAGTACCGCAGCCAGAGATGTGGACTTCCCGCTGCCGGTCGCCCCGGTCACCAGGATAATGCCGTTTTTTTCCTTTCCCATTTTAAGAAACGATTCCGGCAAATCCAGATCTGAACAACTCGGAATACGGGTTTCAAGCTTTCGGAGTACAATCGAGAACTTGCGCTGCTGCGAAAAGATATTGACTCTGAATCTGGCTTTACCGGGCAAGACATAAGACAAATCGCAGGAACCCTCCCTGAGCAGGATTTCGGTTAGACGACGGTCGTTATTGATCAGATTCAATGCAAGGATTTCGGTTTGAAACGGGGTGAGTTCTTCGAAAGCCGGATCGAAGTCCACGGGGATCAGTTTACCGGAACTTTCCACCTGAAAAGGCTTGCCAACCGTAATATTCAGGTCGGAAACATTCCGGGTAAAATCCAGCATACGGTTGAGAATATAGTCGCACTCCTGTTTTCGCATCGTATCCTCCGATGATGACAATAGACAGCGTTTTTTCTCGCATGCGCATCGATACCCTTCATGCTTCGGTGAAGTCGGACGGCGGAGTTTTTAAAAACGGCCGGAATTTTCCCTTATCATTGGCCTTGGCATAGGCATCATCCGGATGTATCTTGCCGCTGTTCAGCAGGTCCATGATAGCATCATCCAGCAACTGCATACCGAAACGCTTGCCGGTCTGAATCGATGATGGAATCTGAAACGTTTTGCCTTCGCGGATCAGATTTCGGACAGCCGGTGTAGCGATCATGATTTCCAGTGCGGCACAACGCCCTTTGATATCCACCCGTTTGAACAAAACCTGTGCAATCACCGCCCGCAATCCATCCGCGAGGGTAGAGCGGATCTGTTCCTGTTGATTGGCGGGAAAGACTTCGATGACTCGGTCAACGGTCTTGGCGGCACTGGATGTGTGGAGGGTTCCGAATACCAGGTGTCCGGTGGAAGCCGCTTCGATGGCCAGCGAAATCGTTTCCAAATCCCGCATTTCGCCAACCAGAATGATATCGGGGTCTTCCCGAAGTGCCCCCCTCAGCGCTGCACTGAATGTTCGGGTATGCAGCCCCACTTCCCGGTGATTGACAATACAGCCCTGACTCTGATGGACAAATTCAATCGGGTCTTCCACCGTAATGATGTGATCTTTGCGGCTGCGGTTGGCTACATCGACGATGGCGGCCAGGGTTGTCGATTTACCGCTGCCGGTCGGACCCGTTACCAGTACCAGCCCTCT
>CAYQKZ010000009.1:27140-33358 GCA_964418135.1 uncultured Desulfobacterales bacterium | reverse complement strand
CATGCTGGTGATCAATCTGGTACTGCTGGTGGTCGGTATGCTGATGGATATCATCTCGGCAACGCTTATCATCGGCCCAATCTGCATCCCGCTGCTGATTGCATTCGGAATAGACCCCATTCATTTCGGTCTGATCATGACCGTCAACCTGGCCATTGGTTACTGCACGCCGCCGGTAGGGGTGAGCCTCTATATCGCCGGGTCCATCGCCAAACGCGATATTGTGTTCGTTACCAAAGCATCGATGCCGTTTATAATCATTCAGGTTGCAGTCCTGTTGTTGATCAGTTATTTCCCGGAAATGGTTCTGTGGCTGCCGAGACTCTTCGGTTTTGAAACGGGTGTGATGTCTATCGGTGGTGGCAATTGATCCAGTGAAACAGCCCATATCGCCCGGGGTATTGAAAAATATTCCGGGCTTCTTTATTTCGAGAATCACAACATGAAATAGGTGGCCAGCAGGCCGGTGATACTCATGGAGAATGTATACGGCAATGCCAGCCAGACCATTCGGCCGTAACTCAGGCGGATGACCGGGGCCAGCGCCGAGGTCAGCACAAACAGAAATGCTGCCTGTCCGTTGGGTGTGGCCACACTGGGAATGTTGGTGCCGGTGTTAATCGAAACGGCCAGTTTGTCGAACTGATCCATGATGATCCGGGCTTGATCTGCTGCGTTATGCGGTAGGGATGCAAAAATCTCTGATCGGGAGGTCAGCGGATCGGTCAATTTTTCCATAAGCAGTTTACCGCTCATTCCGATATCGGGGATGCGGCCCAGCACCTCTGTGAAGTGGATTTTGGTTTCGGAAATATAGACTGTCGCCACAAAGACGTTATCGGAGATCATCGATAACAGGCCATTGGCGATATAATAGGCTGCCAACTGTGTATTGCCCTGGAGACGAAGAACGTAGCCAATCACCGGTGAGAACAGATGCTGTTCATGAATGACGGCTACAATGGCAAAAAAAACCACCAGCAGAGCGGTGAAGGGCAGTGCTTCCTCGAAAGCCCGTCCGAGTTGGTGTTCTTCGACGATACCGTTCAGGGATGTCAGAATGACGATGACAGACAGTCCGATCATGCCGACGGCTGCCAGATGAAAGCCCAGAGCTACGATCAGCCAGATTCCCGTCAGCCCCTGAACCATCAGCCTGGCCTTACCCTGTTTGCTCAGACTGGTCTCCATTTTTAGTGCGGTGTCAAGCAGATGGATGCGGATATTTTCCGGGATTTCCGCGCCATAACCGAATCGTTTGAATTTTTCGATTCCGATACATGTCAATAGGCCGACAGCCAGCACCGGCATGGAAACCGGGGCAACTTTTAAAAAAAACGGGATGAATTGCCACCCCATCTCTCCGGCGATGAGCAAATTCTGGGGCTCGCCAACCAATGTACAAACCCCGCCCAAGGCTGTACCCACCGAACCGTGCATCATCAGGTTTCTAAGAAACGCACGGAATTCTTGCATTTCCTGGTGCTGGATATCCTTGAATTGCATGTCGCAGGTCAGATCATGCCTGTCCTGCATATTCACTCCGGATGCAAACCGATGGTAAATATTGTAAAAGGAATAGGCTACGGCGATGATGACGGCCGCTACCGTCAAGGCATCCAGAAACGCCGATAAAAATGCGCTGAGAAAGCAGAAAAGCAGGGAAATCAGAATTTTGGATCGAACTCGTACCAGGATGCGGGTGAAGGTGAACTGCAAAAAGTCTTTCATAAAGAAAATGCCGGCCACCATGAAGATCAGCAGCAGGATGACATCAAAATTTTTAACCGCCTCGTGATAAACCGTTTCCGGACGGGCCATGCCGATGGCCACCGCCTGAAAAGCCAGAAGACCTCCGGACGGCAGCGGATAACACTTCAGGGCCATGGCCAGGGTAAAGATAAATTCACAGATCAGTATCCATCCGGTGACAAACGGGCCGGCCGTATGCAGCAAAATGGGATTGGCGATCAAAAAGGCGATGATTGCCAGTTTATACCAGCCGGGTGCCTTCCCCAGAAAGTTGCGGACAAATGCACCGGTAAATGAGATATGCATGCGTTTCCTTTCTGAAGCGGATCACGACAAATTCGTAAAGCTGGTACTGGAAGAGTTCGAAAACCTGCAAGAAGGGGATGTCATACGTTTGGTGTTGGCCCTCTGGCGTTTTCCGCATGGCAAGAGCAGATCAAGTAGGCGGAAATCAACGGCAACCGTTATTTTTTTATGGACAGCTTATCCAGCCGATATCTGAGAGATCGCAAGTTGATCTTGAGAAGTTCGGCGGCCCTGGATTTATCGCCCCTGGAAAATTCCAGTGCTTTTTCAACATACGCTTTTTCGATTTCTTCCAGGATAGTGTCGATCGAAACGCCGTTCTCAATATCATCCAGATCGTAACGCCTGTTCTTGACGCCTTCGATCCATCGGCGTTTGTGGATTTGCTTGTGAATAGACAACGCGAGGCTTTCCGGCAGGATGATATTGGTATTGGAGAGCGCGACACTTCGTTCGATCAGATTCTCCAGCTCTCGAATATTACCTGGAAAATCATATTTGAGAAGTAAATCGACGGCATAAGAAGAAAGTTTGGTAATTTCCTTTCCCATTTCTCGGGAATATTTCTCCAGAAAATGATGGGCCAGCAGGCGGATATCTTCTTTGCGTTCCCGAAGCGGCGGCATGCGGATACCAATGACATTCAGTCGGTAAAACAAATCTTCTCTGAAACGGCCGGCGATGACTTCATCTTCCAGCACTTTATTGGTAGCGGCGATGATGCGGACATCCACACTGATGTCTTCGCCGGCACCGACCGGTTTGAACGCTTTTTCCTGGACGACCCGCAGCAGTTTCACCTGAATGGATGTGCTGAGCTCTCCGATTTCATCCAAAAAAATCGTGCCCTTGTTGGCGACTTCAAACAAGCCCTTCTTATCGAAGTTGGCACCGGTGAACGCCCCTTTTTTATATCCAAGAAGCTCGCTTTCCATCAGGGTTTCCGGAATGCCGCCGCAGTTGACTGCCACAAAAGGTTTGCTGGTCCGATCACTTTCATCGTGAATGGCACGGGCCACCAGCTCCTTGCCGGTGCCGCTTTCGCCGGTCAGCAAAATATTGGTGGTGGTTTTGGCCACCTGACGGATCATATCGTAAACATACATCATTTTGGGGGAATTGCCGATAATTTTTCCGAAATGAAGCGTCTTTTTCAGGGCCACATCCAGGCTGAGCTTTTCATTTTCAACGGTCTTCAGTGTCAGGGCGTTGGCGATGGTCTGCTTGAGTTCCAGGTTGTTGAACGGTTTGGGAACGAAATCGAAAGCCCCTTCATTCATGGAAGCCACGGCGGTTTCCGTTGTGGTATAGGCGGAAATCATGATCACCACCGTGGGGGGGCTGATTTTTTTAGTGGCTTTGAGGACTTCCAGTCCGGAAATATCTCCAAGGCGGATATCGCAGATCAGCAGATCGAAAGCCGTGTTTTCGATCATCGAGATGGCCTTGCGTCCGTTTTCGGCACAGGAGACGCGGTAGCCTTCTTTGGTCAGCATGTATTCCAGCAGCTCTCGCATACTGAGCTCGTCATCGGCAACCAGAATATGAGGGGAGATATCAGGAACCATAAACTTACAGACTCTCCATCAGAACGATTCCGTTGACCATAGTCAGAACAGCCTGTCCTTTGAGTGTCCACCCGTCAAAAGGGGTATTCCGGCTGATGGACTGGAAATTGCGGGCATCGACTGTCCATATCCTGTCCGGATCAACAATGGTGATATCGGCCGGCTGGCCGATACTGAGTCCGGACGGTAATCCCAGAATGCGGGCGGGGTGAGTGGACATTTTTTCAATGAGACCGGTCAGCGATAACACACCGGATTCAACCAACCGGAGTCCCAGTGCCAGCGCAGTTTCAAGACCGATGATGCCATTGGCCGCCTGATCGAATTCCACCTCTTTTTCAACTGGAGAATGCGGTGCATGATCGGTGGCGATGGCATCCAGGGTTCCATCCGCCAGACCTTCACAGATGGCATCGACATCTTGTTGGGTGCGTAGCGGCGGATTCATTTTGGCGTGAGTTCTGTAATCCCGGACGGCCTCATCGGTTAAAGTAAAATAGTGAGGTGCGGTTTCGGCGGTGACTGGAATTCCATGCTTTTTGGCATTCCGGATGGCCCGAACCGATTCCCGTGTACTGACATGCGCGATGTGAAGTCGGGTGCCGGTCAGTTCGCACAGGGCGATGTCCCGCAGTACCATGATGGTTTCTGCAGCGTTGGGAATGCCGGAAAGGCCCAATCGTGTGGCTACGGTTCCTTCGTTCATGGCGCCGCCATGCGCCAGTTCCATATCTTCGCAATGGGAAATGACCGGCAGGCCGAGTCCGCCGGCATATTCCATGGCGCGACGCATCAACAGGCTGTTGGTGACAGGTTTGCCGTCATCCGTGACAGCCACAACACCTGCATCCTTCAGTTCTCCGAATTCACTCAGGGCGTTTCCACTCAGAGATTTGCTGACGGCGGCGACCGGATACACCCGGACACCACAGGCTTTATCGGCTTGGGATAGAATGAATCGGGTGATTTCGGCATTGTCGTTGACAGGAATCGTATTGGGCATGGTGCAGACGGCGGTGAAACCACCGGCTGCGGCAGTCCGACATCCGGATGCGATGGTTTCCTTGTATTCCTGACCCGGTTCCCGGAAATGAACATGCATGTCTATCAGACCGGGGGTGAGAATATAACCATCGGCTTCATAAATGGTGATGTCCGTTCCGGATTGGGGTGTGAGAACACCGGGCGGTTGAATATCGGCAATTCGGCCGTCCTGAACCAGAACATCCATCAGGCCATCCAGAAAACCCGGATATATGACCCTGGCCCCCCTAATCAGAATCTGCATTTCGCATTCCTCCTGTAACCAGATATAACAGGGCCATGCGCACCGCCACCCCATTGGTGACCTGATCCAGAATGACCGAATGGGGGCCGTCGGCCACATCCGGAGAAATCTCAAGACCCCGGTTGACGGGGCCAGGATGCATGATCAGAACATCGGGTCGGGCGTTTTTGAGCCTTTCCGGATTCAGGCCATAGCGTCTGGAATATTCTCTTTCAGACGGAAAAAAGAAGCCGGATTGTCGTTCTTTTTGAATCCGAAGCATCATGATCACATCTGCGCCATCGATGGCCTCGTTCATGTCGAAGGTTACCGATACCCCGTAGGACTCGATCCCTTTGGGGATCAGGGTAGGCGGTGCGCACAAAACAACATCGGCTCCCATTTTGGTGAACCCTTCGCTGTCGGATCGGGCCACCCGGCTGTGGGCGATATCCCCGACAATGGCAATGCGAATTCCCGAAAGGGTTCCCTTGTGCTGCCGAACCGTCAGCATGTCCAGAAGAGCCTGCGTGGGGTGAGCATGCATGCCGTCTCCGGCATTGATGATCGAGGCGGATACCGCTTTGGCCAGCAGATGCGGCGCTCCGGCCGAAGGATGTCTCAGCACGATGACATCTGGCTTCATGGCTTCGAGATTGCGTGCCGTATCCAGAAGGGTTTCCCCTTTGACCATGCTGCTGGCGCTTCCGGAAAGGGAAATGCTGTCTGCGCTCAGCCGCTTGGCAGCGATATCGAACGAGGTGCGGGTTCGGGTGCTGGGTTCATAGAAATAGAGAACAACTGTTTTTCCCCGGAGAGTTGGAACTTTCTTGACCGGACGTTCTGAAATTTCCTTCATTCTTTCAGCCGTATCCAGAATCAGGGAAATTTCTTCAACGGACAGAGAGGATATTTCCAGTATGTCTTTTTTGTTAAATTTCAGCATAGCCTTTATTTCAAAATATGCCCGATTCTCCGCCATCGAACGCCGAAATTGTCTTTGTCCCAGGACCAGTAAATAATGAAAGCCTTGCCTTTGATGGCTTTCAGATCGACAAAGCCCCAATATCGGCTATCGTAACTGTGATCCCGGTTGTCTCCCATCACGAACAGGGAATGAGCCGGTACGGTAACCGGTCCAAAATTATCTCTCGGCTGAAGGTTTCCAGGAAAAATATGAGGATCGCTGTTGACAATATAGGTTCCTTCCTGAAGAACACCGTTGACCCATACTTTTTTGTTGCGCACTTCTACGGCATCGCCGGCAACACCGACCACCCGTTTGATGAAATCGTTATCCTTATCTTCGGGAAATTCGAACACCA
>CAYQKZ010000009.1:14802-27130 GCA_964418135.1 uncultured Desulfobacterales bacterium | reverse complement strand
TCTCTTTGCGGATTGGTGATGGAGACCAGTGTGGTTTGCAGAAATGGCAGTTTGATGCCGTAAATGAATTTGTTGACCAGAATATGATCGCCGATTTGAAGGGTCTCCTTCATGGAGCCGGAAGGAATTTTGAATGCCTGAACGATAAATGTCCGAATAAACAGAGCCAGAATGACGGCAACGACAATTGCCTCGACATTTTCGCGAAGACGGCTTTTGGTCTGGATATGGGAGTTCTGGGTGGAAACGCTTGTCGATTTCAATTTGTGATGACTGCCTTTATGTACATTGTGATGATAGATGACCATCCTTCATGGATGGTTTTAAACATATGCCCATCCGGAGCCATATCATATCGATGACATCCAGGGCATCCGCAATAAAATTTGTAACACGATATGCGCTGCAATGCCGGCAGCCACATCGTCCATCACGACACCGGCACCGCCGGGGATTGTTCGTTCCAGATACCGAATTGGAAATGGTTTCAGGATATCCAGGATGCGAAAAATAATAAAGCCCGCTGTTACCGACTGCCAGGTGAAGTGAACGCCGATCAGGGTGATCATCATTCCGGCAATTTCATCGATGACGATACATCCCGGGTCTTTTTGCCCGATCATGCTTTCGGAAATCTCGGCGGCCCAGACCGCCAGTACGATGAAAGCCATAAGAACGATGACGGATATGTTCAGTGGAAGCAGTGATAACACGCTACAGGGCAACAACGCAACCAGTGATCCGGCGGTTCCGGGAACAATCGGTGAATAGCCGGTTTTACAGCCGGTTGCCAGGAATAGGGCAACGATTTTATGATTCATCATGTCTCTATTTCTATAACCCTTGACAATTTTTGTCAAGGAATTGTCTCAGGGGGTGTTACCAGGAATTGCGAATCTTGACGCCTCCGGCATGCAGAACAGATTTGATTTCCGGTATGGAATACGTGCCATAATGAACCATCGAGGCAATGAGGGCGGCATCCGCTTGTCCACGAGTCAGAACATCCAGAAGATGTTCCGGTTTTCCAGCGCCGCCCGAGGCAATGACGGGTATGGAGACATGGGATGAAATCAGCGCCGTCAATGGGATCTCATAACCGTCCTGTGTGCCGTCCGCATCGATGGAGTTCAGACAGATTTCACCCGCTCCCAGAGATTCCGCTTTTTGGGCCCATTCCAGAGCATCGATTCCCATAGGTTTTCGGCCGCCGTTGATTACCATTTCATATCCAGATGGGATACTGTCACTTTGTCCTGAAAACTTGACATCCATGCCCAGTACGATACACTGATTGCCGAATGCTTTGGCCCCCTGGGGAATCAGATCGGGATTGAGGATGGCCGCTGAATTGATACTGACTTTTTCGGCTCCGGCCAGCAGCACTTTCCGCATATCCTCGACGGACCGGATGCCACCGCCCACCGAAAAAGGGATGAAAATGGTTTCCGCAACCCGCCGCACCACATCGATCATGATATCCCGCTTGTCACTGGATGCGGTGATATCGTAAAAAACAATTTCGTCAGCCCCGTTTTCATAATAAAATCGGGCCATTTCCACGGGATCACCGATATCGATGTTGTCTTTGAACTGGATGCCCTTGGTGGTTCGGCCTTCACGAACATCCAGACAGGGAATGATGCGTTTGCTGAGCATGAGGTTTGTCCTTAAGAATAAAAGAAAATCAAAGTTGGATATACCGATCTTCGGAATCTGTGTTTTTTACCTGTCCCCTGATTCCTGCCCCTGCCCCCTGTTCCCTTATAGCGGTATCCACCGGCAGAAATTGTTCAGGAGTGCCAGGCCCGGCCTTCCGCTTTTTTCCAGATGAAACTGGGTGGCGATGATATTGCGATAACCGACAATAGAGGCAAATTGAATTCCGTAACAGGTTGTTCCCACAATATGGTCTGAATGCGCCGGCTCCGGATAAAACCCATGAACAAAATAAAATTCATCTGTTTCCCTGAGTCCTGCCAGCACCGGGTGGTACTGGGCGGCCTGAATGCGATTCCATCCCATCTGGGGAATTTTGAGCCGCTTTCCCTCTGAATCGCACATATCCGAGGGGAATGCCCTGACAATTCCCGGAATGATGCCCAGACATGTCGTTTGATTTTCTTCACTGGATTCCATGATGATCTGGGTTCCGAGGCAGATCCCCAATATCGGCTTTCCCAGGTTGAATGCCTCGTGCAGTATGGTATCGATACCCAGGCGTTTCAGACTGGTCATGGCGGAACCGGCCGCTCCGACTCCCGGAAAAATAATGCGCTCGGCAGATCGGATTTCCTCGATATTCCGGGTGACAATATTTGCAATGCCCAGGTGTGTTACCGCGCGGGCCACGCTGGCCAGATTTCCGGCGTCGTAGTCGATGATGGCAATCATGTTATCCTTCAGCCTGTTTGGCTTGCTCCCATAAATCGTTCAGCTCTGAATAAGAGACATCGTCTATTTTTCGCCTGTTTTGGGTAAGGACCCATTCCATATGTCGAAACCGCTTTTCGAATTTTCGTGTGGAATCCGCCAGTGATGTTTCTGGATGAATTTTGGCGAATCGGGCCACATTCACCAGTGTAAACAGAATATCGCCGAATTCCAGAGACAGTCTTTCCCTGGCCTTTTCATCTGGTTGCGTATCCGATTGGGACTGTTTTACTTCAGCCTTGAATTCCATCCATTCTTCTTCGACCTTATCCATGACCCCCGACATGGTTTTCCAGTCGAATCCGGCCCTGGCAGCTCGTTCGGAAATCCGGTATGCACGCATCAGGGCGGGAAGGCTGGTGGGAATGGAATCCAACAGGCCGGTCTGTCGGCTGTGATTTTTTTCAGCCATTTTAATCGTATGCCAACGTTTTCGCACATCTTCGCTGGTTTCAGCGGTTTCCTCCCCGAAGACATGGGGATGGCGACGGATCATTTTCTGCGTATTCCGGCGGGCAACCTCCTGTAGATCGAAATGGCCGGATTTATGGTAGAGATGGGCGATAAACAGTATCTGAAACAGTACATCCCCAAGTTCTTCGCAAACATCTTCGGAACTGTTGGATGCAATGGCGTCCACCAGTTCGTACATTTCTTCGATCAGGTAAACGGTCAGGGTTCGGGGGGTTTGTTTTCGATCCCAGGGGCATCCGTTTTCTCCGCTCAATTGTTCGATCAGATGGATCAATGCGGAAATTTCTTCAAATTCAGGTGTTACAGAGGGAGATTCCAAATTTTTTTCAATTCCACAATTTTGGTTGTAAATTCCAGTTTCATTTCCTTTGAAACAAGCTGTGCCATGATTTCGGAGATTCTGGTTACATGGGGTGCCAGCAGCGAATCCTTGATCAAGGGGGTGCCTTGGGGAAGGAATGCCGTTAGAATCATGAGAAGAACCGAGGAGATGAGAACGCCTTTGGCAATGCCGAAAAACACGCCGCAGATCCGATCTACCCAGCCCAGGAAAGCGATATTCATTAAATATTTGATGATGACTCCGATAATGCTGACGATCATAAACACGCCGCAGAACAGCAGCATGAATCCTGAAATCTTGGCATAGGCGGGATTACTGATCCAGGCACTCAGAAGCTTCGAAGTTTCCGGATAATAGGTGTATCCGGCATAAAAACCACCCAGAACTCCGATGATAGAGGAAATTTCTTTGATCAGGCCTCTGAAAAATCCTCTGATGAGGCAATATCCCAGGATGATGGTGATGACTATGTCGAATGGATTCATCAGATCCTTTCACAGCGTGGTGGCTGATGATGGTAAGGAACAAATGTGATAAATTCACTAAAAAAGATCATACTGTCTTTCATAATGAAACGCAGAACTCAAATCCACGCTAATATATATCATGACGGTTATGAGTCAAGGTGTTTTTCTCCGCTGTATCACCATGAAAATACGTTCAACCCCAGAACGATGATCCGTCCTGCAATCATCGGAAATTGTTTTGGGTTGTTATAACGGTCGGGTATGGTTTATCATCAACCCTGACGCTGACTCGAGAAACAAAAACATCGTCGATATCTCTCGAATGAAATTCAACGGAAGGAATAAACAATGGTTGACAAAATCAAGGCGTTTCTTAGAGAAAACTCACTCTGCGTTCTGGCCACTTGTGCAGAAAACAGGCCGCATTGCTCATTGATGGCCTATGTTGTTGATTCACGGGATATTCTGTATATGGCAACCCTTACAACCACTCGAAAATATGCTAATATTGTTCAGAATCCGCTGGTCAGCGTTCTGGTGGACAATCGAAATCGTTCACCAGAAACACAACAAAATCAGGCTTTGACGGTTTCAGGCTACTGTACCCTGACCGAAGACCCTGCCATCCGCTCGGATATGCTCAGCCGAATCATTCAAAAACACTTGCATCTTCAGGCGTTGGTCGATCTTCCCGATGTTGCCGTGATAGCAGTCTGCCCGACAGCTTTTTTATTTATGGACGGTGCGTTGAAATCACATTATGTTCAATTGAATGGATGCATCGACGGCAACGGGCAAGCCCTTGGAAACGATCAGCGGATTGATATCGATTGCCTGAATCTGTGAAAAAGCCAGTCCAAGCCCGCCTAAATGGATTAATATGTCGGCCAGCATATCGCGATTGACGGGAAGAGAATTTCGAAAACCATTCAGGACGTTTTGTGTGCGAATCTGGTTTATCAGGTGAAATGCATCGTTACGACCGAGCGGAGCAACGGCAAAAGCCGTATCTTTCAGCGCTTCGGCAAAAATCCCGCCGAGTCCCAGCATGACACAAGGCCCAAACTGAGGATCTCGAAGGAAACCGGCAATCAGTTCGATGCTGCCCTGTACCTGCGGTTGAATCAGAATTCTGCCGCCCGGCGGCATGGCGGTGTGAATATCTGAAAAAGAGTTTTCAATCATTTCGTTTGACTGAAGGCCGGTTCGGACAAGCCCCATTTCGGTTTTATGGACAATCCCCGGAGCAATGCCTTTCATGACTACGGGAAAGCCGAATTGGGATACAGCTGTTTTGCTTTCAGACAGGGTATCGACGATGGTTTCCGGCACCACTGGAATGCCGATTTCTGCCAGAATCTGTTTCGAAATGTGTTCATCCAAAGTACCGGAAGGCTGGGTGGACAGGATGTCGTTGCACCGGTCGAAATCTGTTCCGGAAGTCAAAGATTCAGCGGAAGCCCGCCATGGTGTTGCCGGCCTGTTTCGCATGAATACCGCCTGAAGGCATTCGATCGCCCGATGGATTTCCCGGAAGACCGGAAATCCCAGTTTCTGAATGGTGATCTGCAATTCCAATGATTGTCGGCGTTCGCCGATCAGCCAGATGATCAGAGGTTTTCCGGATGATCGAATCTGGTCCGCTACGGGTGTCAGGTCGAAATTCAGAGAAAATCCCCCTGAAAACAGATGCAGGAAAATCGCATCCACGCCAGGGTCTGCGCAAACCGCCTCTATGGCCGTTCGGTATGTGTTGTTTCCACCGTTTTTTTCTACGGCCGGCCATAGGTCGATGGGATTGGATATCGGCATCCAGTCCGGAAAGATGGTTTGTAAAGACTGTCGGGTTGCGCAAGACAGATCGGCCGTTTGCAGTCCTGAATTTTCGATGAAATCCGCTGAAACGATCCCCGCGCCGCCGCTGTACGTCAGGACAGCGACGCGGCCGGGAATATCGGGCGAGATGTTCGGAAAGGCGGAAAGCGTCCGGCATAAATCGATCATCTGCTTGAAATCGGATGCCTCTACGATTCCTGCCTGGGAGAAGGCACCGGCGATGACGGCACCGTTTCCGGCAAGACTGGCGGTATGGCTCAAGGCGGCTTCTGCTCCTTTGCGGCTTTTTCCGCCTTTCAGGACGACAATGGGTTTGGGTGAGTGGCTGCAGATTTCCATAAACCGTCGGCCATTCGGAATGGATTCCATATAAAGCCCGATCACATTCGTCCGCTCATCTCGGATCAGGTATTCGAGAAGTTCACATTCATCCACATCCACTTTGTTGCCGATCGAGCAGACTTTGCTGATTCCCATGGTTCCATGGCTGATGGTGTCGATCAGAAATCCGGCGGATAACATGCCGCTCTGAACGATGAGAGAGACATCTCCGGGCATGAGTCCAAAATCCCAGATCGTCGGTGCCACAAAAGAAAATACATGGCGTTGAACAGCATCCACCAGTCCCATGCAATTGGGGCCCCAAAGCCGAATGCCGGTCTGCTGAGAAATCCGTCGGAGTTCATCCTGAAGTTTTTTCCCGGCAGGACCGGTTTCGGAAAAACCTCCGGATTCAATCATCACACCGGGAATGTTGCGCTTCGCGCATTCTCGGACGGCATCCGGTACCACCGGCGCGGGAACAAAGACAATGGCCAGATCGACGGGATCCGGAATGTCCATGACGCAGGGATAACATTTCCGGCCTTCGATTGCCGGGTATTTGGGGTTTACGGGATAGATATTCCCTGCAAAGCCTCTCAGAAGATTTGTCAGGATGGAAAATCCTCCTTTGGCGGGATGCGTCGTTGCACCGATCAGCGCGATTCCTTTCGGATTGAAGAAAAATTCCATTGATGAAAAGCCTCCAGAGTGTTAGCAATATATCATTTCCGGAAAAATTCCATTCTAATGTCATTCAGGGAATATCTTGTCAAGTGTAAACGAGCGTATGTTCGGAAACGATGAGGTTCAATCCGGCGGTGGAGAGAGAGGATGTATGCCGTAGCGGATATTCATGGTCGATATCGACAATAAACATGTTCCGGTTGTGATTTTCAGGATATAGAGATTGAACACAATGAAAATATGGTTGATTTTCAACCGTCTGGACGTTAATAGAATAAAAACTGCAACATTTTTTTAAACCATTAGTTTTTTTGATTTAAATCTTGTAACGACATAAAGTGAATTGAAAAAAGGAAGGGCATCATGACAAAAAAAATCTGGGTTTTATTGACGCTGATGATGGTATTGCCGGCCATGACGTTTATGGCTTCTTGCTCCAAGAAAAAAATTTATTCCGATCCAACCGGAACGCAGTCTTCGGATGATGCGGCAAGGGCTGCCGAAAAGGCCAGACAGGATGCCCTGGCCAGACAACGGGCTTTTGACGAGCAGCAGTTAAAGGATCAAGGCACTGGCACTGGTGCTGGTGCCGGCGGCAAGGCTGGGGGCGGATCCGGTTTGGATGGAGAAAAATCGGTTACACGAAGCAGTTTTGTTTCGGAAGACATCTATTTCGAGTTTGACAGTGCATCACTGATTCCTGAAGCGCGGGATGTCCTGAAACGCAAAGCCGAATTTTTGCGAAGCAATCCCGCTGTTTCTGTCAACGTTGAAGGTCATACCGATGACCGGGGAACCGTTGCATACAACCTGGCTCTCGGAGAGCGGCGGGCTGCCAGCGCCATGTCTTTTCTCGTGGATCTGGGGATACCGGCATCGAGATTGACACCGATCAGCTACGGCAAAGAAAAGCCGGCCAATTCGGGTCACAATGAAACGGCCTGGGCAGCCAATCGCCGGGTCCATTTCGAAATCAAAAAATAGTTGTGCTAAGGGTCACACCATGAATCCCCATCGTGGGAAAATCCTCATCGCAGATGATGATCCGATCATCCGGGCCATTCTAGAGCGAATTTTCGAGAAAACCGGATTCGAAGTCATTTCTGCCAGGAACGGGAGTGAGGCCGTCGATCTGCTTACACAAGAGATATGTGCCGTCATTCTAGATCTTGAAATGCCGATTATGGGCGGCATCGATTGCTTGAGATATATCCGAAAAAATTTTCCGGATATATCTCCCATCATGCTTACGGCCAGCAATGATTTTTCCAATGCCGTCGAAGCCATGCGGAGCGGGGCTTTCGACTACATTACCAAGCCGTTCAACCCGAGGCAACTGATTGCGCTGGTGGATAAAGCCATTGAAACGGATGCTCAGGGCAAACGGCTGCGCCGTGTCGAAGTGGAACTGGCCAAAGCCCGAGAAAGAGAAATCGATACGGCTTCGAAGATTCAGCAGACTCTGTTGATGGGGGTTCCCCCGAAAGATTTCTGTGGGATGGAATTTGCCAATTGGAGTATTCCGTCTCAAAAAGTCGATGGTGACTTTTATGATTTCATTGTCATTAGTTCCCAATGTCTGGATGTCGTTGTCGGTGATGTCATGGGCAAAGGCATTGCATCGGCACTTCTGGGGGCGGCGGTCAAGAGTAATTTTCTTCGTGTGATACACGAAATCGAGTGTTCCAGCGTTTTTAAGGATATTCCGCCGGAACCCGATGTGATTGTCGGCCGTGTCCACGATGCCATGATTCACCAGATGGAGGAACTCGAAACATTCGTCACCCTGTGTTATGCGCGGTTCGATCTTTCTCGAAAACAGATGCGGTTTGTGGACTGCGGACATATGCGTACCATTCAATTTCATCAGAACAGCCAGACCTGCAGCCTCCTTCAGGGGGTGAATATGCCGCTGGGTTTTCCCGAAACCGAGCCATTTACGCAGATTACGGTTCCATTTTCTCCTGGAGATTTCTTTTTCTTTTATTCGGACGGACTCACCGAAGCCATGAACCTGGAAGGCCATGTTTTCGGAGAAGATCGTCTGGTGGCTTCCATCAAATCCTGCGGTGCATGTTCGCCCGACCAGATCATTGAACGGGTCTGGATCGATATTGTTTCATTTTCCGGGTCGGACTCGTTCAAAGATGATTTTACCTGTGTCGTTGTAAGGATTGATGATCCGGAATCGGCGGGATCGGAGCCGAGTATGGAATCCAGAAAGACATTTGCAAATGAATTCAATGAACTTTCCGCTATTCGTGAGTTTATTCGCGGATTCTGCAAATTCATCCCAAAAGACGTACTCGAAGAAGAGCGCAAATCGCTTATTGAATTGGCCGTTACCGAAGTTGCCACCAATATCATCCGACATGCATACTGTGGACAATCCGGCGCTTCTGTTCAGGTTTCGGCCAGGCTGTTTCCGGAAATGCTCCTCATCGAATTTGTCGATAAGGGAATCGGGTTCAATCCCAAAACCGTTCCAAGGCCGGAATTCAACGGAACCCGCGAAGGCGGCTTCGGTCTGTATATTGTTTCTCAAATTGTGGACGATGTCGTATATTCCCGAAGCCAGGACAACACCAACTCTACCCAGTTGAAAGTATTATTGAGACCAACCGCATGATTTTTCCATATGCCGCACATGGCGGCCAACTCGTCGATTTAATCGTCAATGAAGAACGGGCGGGCCAATTAAAAGCCATTTCCAGAAATCTTCAGAGTATCACCCTGAACCAATCGGCTGTTTTCGATCTCGAGCTTTTATTGAACGGTGCTTTTTCACCCCTGAAAGGATTCATGACCCGCAGTGACTATGAATCGGTGCTGAACCGCATGCGGCTTCAAGATACCACCCTCTGGCCGATTCCGGTCTGTCTGGGGATTTCAGCGTCGGAAGCCCATCAACTAAAATGCGGTCAGTCCATTGCTTTGCGGGATAGCGAAGGTTTCATGCCGGCGGTGCTGCATGTCGAAGATATCTGGCCAATCGAAAAAGAGAATGAGGCTGAAGCGGTTTATGGAACCCGGAATCCGGAACATGCCGGTGTTCGTTCTCTGTTGGATTCTCCCGGAACGTATTATGTGGGGGGAACCGTTGAAGGGATTCAGTTGCCGCTCCATTCCTCGTTTAAAAGCATCCGGCATTCGCCGGTGGAGATGCGTCATCTGTTCAAAAGACTCGGCTGGCGTCGGATCGTGGGATTTCATACACGGCATCCGCTGCATCGGGTTCAGTATGAATTAACGCTTCGGGCCATGGCTCAGGTCAAAGCCAATCTTTTGCTCCATCCGGTGGCCGGTAATGTCGGTCCCAGCGACATCGATGCCTATACGCGAATCCATTGCTATCTGGCGGCGGGAAAAAACTATCCGGCCAATATGATGCACCTGAGTATCATTCCGCTTGCCATGCGGATGGCAGGGCCCCGAGAAGCCATCTGGCACGCGATTATCCGGAAAAATTATGGATGCACGCATTTTATCGTGGGGCCGCATCATGCTGGTCCGGGGCTGGACGCGAACGGAAACCCGTTTTATGAAAAAGAGGCTGCTGGAAAACTGGCGATGTCTTTTGCCGATGAGCTGGGGATTGAAATCGTTCCCGTCGAAGAAATGGTGTATGTGCCGGATGAAGATGAGTTTCTGCCGGTACGTGAAGTGCCCATGGGAATGCAGACCCGTATCCTGAGCAATGACGAATTTCACGTCAAACTCCGAAACAGCCGTAAGATACCAGACTGGTTTTCGTTCCCCGATGTGGTCGATGCCATTCAGCAGGCATATCCTCCCCGACATCGGCAGGGAGTCACCATTTTTTTTACGGGTTTGTCCGGCGCCGGAAAATCCACGGTCGCCCGGATTCTTTACGCACGATTTCTTGAAATGCGAAGCCGTCCCGTCACCCTTCTGGATGGTGATATCGTCCGACAGAACTTGTCCAGTGAGCTGGGTTTTTCCAGGGAGCATCGGGATATCAACGTTAAACGGATCGGTTATGTGGCCAGTGAAATCACGAAAAACAGGGGGATTGCCATTTGTGCGCCGATTGCTCCCTATGCCGTAACCCGCCGGTACATTCGTCAGCTCATCCAACAATATGGCGGTTTTATCGAAGTTCATGTTGGAACTCCGGTCGATGTCTGCGAAAGCAGAGATCGAAAAGGTCTCTATGCCAAAGCTCGTGCCGGGCTCATCAAGGAATTTACCGGTGTCAGTGATCCGTATGAAATCCCGGAAAACCCTGAAGTTTATATCGATACGACGGATATGACGCCGGATGAAGCGGCTCAGGAAGTCATGCTTTATATGGAAAGGGCAGGGTATACACGGTAACGATGATTTTACGGTCAATATCGCCCTGATCAGCCATCATACTTCATACTTCTCTGGTAAAGCCGAAGACTGTTCGATACCACCGATATGCTGCTGAAGGCCATTGCCAGAGCCGCCAGAATGGGGTGGAGCTGTCTCAGCATGGATGGTAACGACTCGAACGGATAAAGAATTCCAGCCGCAATCGGAACCAGAACGATATTATAGAAAAATGCCCAGAACAGGTTCTGACGGATGGTTTTCATCGTGAGCCTGCTGAGGTGAATGGCCCGCAGAATTCCCATCAGACTGCCGCTCGACAAAATGACATCAGCGGCTTCGATGGCCACATCGGTTCCGGTTCCAATGGCAAACCCCACATCCGCCTGAGCCAGTGCCGGGGCGTCATTGATACCGTCTCCGACCATTGCAACGGTTTCCCCTTTTTCCTGCCAGGACTTGACCACGGATGATTTTTCTTCAGGCCGTACTTCGGCTTCCACGGCATCGATATCGACCTGCCGGGCAATGCTTGAAGCTGTTATCCGGCTGTCGCCGGTCAGCATGATGACGTTTAATCTCTGGCGATAAAGTTCCTGGATGGCGGCCGCGGATTCGGGTTTGATCGTATCGGCCACGGCGACGAGTCCCCACAGCCGATCTTCGACGGAAACCATCATCACGGTATTTCCACTGGCTTGAAGCCCCTTGATCTTTGTCTTTTCAGATTCGCTCAGTGTGGCGATTTCAGAAAACCAGGCCGGTTTACCCACCTTGACGCGCCCGCCCCGGATAACGGCTTCCACACCCGCGCCGCTGGTGGATTTGAAATTCTCCGGATCGGTCAGAACCAGACCTTTGGACAAGGCTTCTCTCACCATAGCCTGACCCAACGGGTGTTCAGACCCTTTTTCGATGGAAGCCGCCATTTCCAGAACTTCGTTCGGGGTCCTGTCTTTGTTGCCGATCGGCATCACGGCGGTGACAGACGGTTTTCCCTGAGTAATGGTGCCGGTTTTATCCAGGATGATGGTGGTGATCCGGGCCGCTCTTTCAAGGGCCTGGCTGTTTTTGAACAGAATGCCTTTTTCGGCGCCTTTTCCGGTTCCGGCCATGACGGCCGTGGGTGTGGCCAGTCCCAGGGCACAGGGGCAGGCAATGACCAGAACTGCCACCATCCGGATCATGGCCGGTACAAATTGACCGGTCAGCCCCCACCATAGAAAAAATGTGAGAATGGCAACAGCGATAATGGTCGGAACGAATATGGCTGCAATCCGGTCTGCCATGGCCTGAATCGGGGCTTTGCTGCCTTGGGCCTCCTGTACCAGCCGGATGATCTGAGCCAGGGCCGTTGCTTTTCCCACGCGAGTGGCTTTGAATTTCAACAGACCGTGGCCATTGATGGTACCGCCGGTCACACCGCAGCCGGCAGACTTGTCCACTGGCA
>CAYQKZ010000009.1:0-14792 GCA_964418135.1 uncultured Desulfobacterales bacterium | reverse complement strand
TCAGCATGGATTCATCCACGGTGGATTCGCCTTCCAGCACGACGCCGTCCACTGGAATCCGTTCTCCGGGACGTACCAGAAGAACATCTCCTACCCGGACCTGTGTGATCGGAACCTGGTTTTCCGCATGGACCGTTAGAACGGTTGCCGTGGATGGCCGCAGTCCGATGAGTTTGCGAATGGCATTACCTGTCTTTCCCTTGGTACGGGATTCGAGCATCTTGCCCAGTTTAATCAGGGTGATGATGACGGCCGATGTTTCAAAATAGACGTGATCCCCCAATATGGGAAAAATCAGAATGGCCAGAGAATAGGCATAGGCGACCGAAGATCCCAGCGCTACCAGAACATCCATATTGGCGCTCTGGTTGCGAATGCTTTTGAAGCCGCCCACATAATAATCCCAGCCTGTATAAAACTGTACCGGGGATGCCAGCAATAAAAATACCCAGTTGACCCATGGCGCATGACTCCAGTGCCCGATAACTCCAAAATCCCGGGCCATGCTCCAGAGAAAAAGAGGCAGGGCAAACACGATGCCGACAATGAACTTTTTCGTCTGATCCCGAATCTCGGACTGTCTGGCAATCTGCTCGACATCTTCCGCGGATTCGGATTCATCTTCGGAAAAGATCGCTTTGAATCCGGCCTTTTCAATGGCCGCGGCCATATCATCGATACCGGTCGTCATGGGGTCATATTCAACAAATACCCGCTCGGATGCAAAATTCACAGAAGCCTTCGTGATGCCAGGAACTTTGCGGATCAATGTCCGTTCGATGTTCATGGCACAATTGGCACAGGTCATTCCGGTGACCGGAAACTCGATCGTTGCGGTGCGGGTAAGGGGTGTTGTATCGGTCATGGCATTTTCTCTCTATCGTTACCGGAATCGTCTCCATCCATATCAGGTGCCGGCCGGATAATTGATGTTCTTTAAGATATCCTTGATTGTTTGAATGGTTAAAGGTGCATTCCATTCAACGGTAATCTGCTTTTCGGAAGGATTTCCATCGACGGATACGATTCCGTCGATTTCTGACAATTCATTCTTGATGGCCATCACGCAATGGCCGCAGGAGATAGCCGGGATGGTAAAGACATGTTTTTCCATGGTTGATCCTTTCAATCACATGTAAAGATTAATTGTTCCGTCATACGGTGCCTGACGACTGTAATTTTGCCAGGTTGTCCCTGGCAAAGTCAATCGATGGATCCAGAGAAAGCGCCAGTTCATAATAGTGAATGGCATCGTCGGCCTTTCCCAAATCTCGGTAGTTGGATGCGATATTGGCATAATCGATGGCAGAGCCAGGATCGAGAGCCACCACTTTTTGAAAGCAGGCAATGGCTTTTTCATGATCCTTGAGTTTGAAATGGCAGAATCCGAGCAGATTGTGAATATCCGTGCGTTCGGAGTCGTATCTTTCCCCTTTTTCAAGCACACGGATAGCACCTTTGTAATCTTCCATGTCTTTAAGCGCTATTCCCAAATAGGAATAAATACTCGGAATATCCTGCATTACGGGATTCAGATCGAGTGCCTGTAGCAGATGGGTACGCGCTGTTTGGGGATCGTTCATGGCCAGATGAGCGGTTCCCAGATAAAACTGGAGATAATACTTATCCGGAAGTATCCGGTGCATTCGCTTCAGCTCGGCGATGGCCATGTGCGGCGGTTGGGTTTCGGTGATGATCCTGGCGGAGAACATCCCGACGCTGGTGCCCAGTGCCCTTTCACGGAAATGGGCGCCGGGGATGATCGTGTAAAATGCCGGTATATCGAGTTCGGGATGGCGGGTATCGATGACGATGACATCCATACCGTTTCCGGAAAGCGCGGCAATGCAGTTTTCGACTTCGATCCGGATATTGTCGTTGGATAGATTGGGAAGCGATGCAATGGATACGCGATTTTCCGGTTCCGTGACAAAAGTTGCTTCGTTCAGGGCCGCGAATTTGGGAAGTCCGCTCGGCTCATAATTCGCTCCGGAATTAAAATCACCAGCCAATTGGGCCACTTCGGTCAATGCCCGGCTGAAGGCTTTTTGCGGGTCGGGTGTGGTGCCGGCAGTCCAGACGATTTCACTGGTGTGGGGAAAGGTAAGCGGATCATAAGCCAGAATGCCGACCGTGGGGATACCGGTATCCAGTGAAAAATCAGAGACAAAAAGCTGGATACCGGTCTGCCGGTATTTCCCAAGCATATCCACAATCAGGGGGTCGGTTGCGGAATCCGGCAATATGCCGGGAATTTTCAGTTTCCGATGGCTGATGATCGAAGAGACATGTCGTTCGACAATTTCGCAGATTCCCTGACTGATGGCTTCTTCGGCACAATTTCCGGCGGATGGGCCGTTATATTCGTTGATCGTGAAAAACCAGTTGAACGGAACCAGAATCGGCTCCTGTCGGGTCAGGTTGTATCCCCACGTCCATTTCAGGGGAAGATTTTCGAAAATGCTCCGTGAAATATCGCGTTCTGCGGTAGGGTCATGAACGGACTGAGCGATCATTTCGAATGGAATCGCCCGGGGTCCAAGATTTTTGTGCGTGTCTGAAATGAAATTCCCCGCTGTGTTGCAGAAGCTGAAAAAACTGAACCGTTCCGTCAGCTCCATCACGGCACTGGCCTCGGCCTGGGAGGGGGTTGCCCCTTTTCCCATCTGTTTGCGCGTTCCGGTGACAGCCCGGGCATCCTTTCCGCAATAGCTCAAGAATACCGGGATACCCAGTCGTCCATTATCGATCCGTTCCGTGCGTTCCAGAATATCCAGATGGACTTGTTGAAATTTATCTTTGATTTTTCTGACGGTTTCATCCGGCGGCAACACCTTGTCCTGATCCAGCGTATACCGTTTGAATGCATCCTTCAGCACCACATTGTAACGCATCTTTCCTCCAAATTCATGGGGCGTGTCTGAAATGAAATTCTTGACGTTCCCGATTCAATTTGATAATAGACCCAGCATATCCGAATTATGGGGATGTAGCTCAGCCGGGAGAGCGCGGCGTTCGCAATGCCGAGGCCAGGGGTTCGATCCCCCTCATCTCCATTCACCACATTCGATATTCATCTTTCCGCAGAATTCTTTCTTCATAGGGTCAAATGTTCATCTCCGTTTCCTCATTTTTTTTGTAATGGTACCATTTTCCGATCTCAATTGAAATTGACAAAATCAATCTATCGAAAGGAAGATCATGAGCAGATCATTTGAAATTGGCATGACCCGCGAGTTGATAATCCGCACCCAATCCGATCAGTCCGCCCGGATGTTCTATCCCCACCTTCCGGATGTATTTGCCACCCCTTTTCTGGCAGGACTGATGGAACGGGTATCCGCCGAATTGATCAACGAACGGCTGGATGTCGGGGAACAATCTGTCGGCATATCCATGAATCTGAAGCACATGGCCGCAACGCCTCTGGGGATGGAAGTTCGTGTTCGAACCGAAATATCCGCCGTGGACGGCAGAAAATTGACATTTTCTCTGGAGGCCTTCGATGATCTTGAAAAGATCGGGGAAGCCGTCCACGAGCGATTCATCATTCAGGCCGAAAAGTTCAATGCACGGGTGGCGGATAAAGCAGCCAGAACCGCAAAGTCCGATCCCTAAAAAAAGCGGGGTACTTCGAGCGGTCATGATCTGCGCTGTTTTTTGATTTCAGCCGCTATCTCCTGGCTAAGCAACACCAATGTTCGGCTTTGGGCGTTCACCAGCTCCGGATAACCCGGACCGGCTGCTTTTTCTGTAAACAGAGATTGTGTAACCGCGATGATTTTCTGATTCTGCTGTTCTTTAAGCGTCCAGACAGCATTCAGACAGGCATTTTCTTCCGGCGCTCCGTCGAATCGGTTCATATTGACCACCACCCGATAGTCCGGTTCGATCAGAAGTTCATCCGTCGATACGGTTCCTCCTTCCTCGGACAGCAGGATGCTGATATTTTCGGCTAGAATGCGTTTGATATCGTCTTTTAACAGCCCCGCCCATTTATGAAATTCGGAAAAGCTCACCTGATTGTCATTTGTCCGGATGGCGATCTGGGGACGTTTCAAACTGTCCGGAACGATCACCGGCCCGACCGATACCGTGAACCGGGATGGGATTCTCGGAACGGATTCGGCCCGCTGCATTGAACTCAATGTATAATACTGAGCCGGCTGGCTTTTGGCAAAGCAGCCGATCAGCGGTGTCAGGCATAAAAGCATACTCAGCACAGTAATATAACTGAATATATTCATTTTTTTTCCGATCCTTTTCCGGTTATAATCGATTCCGGGTGATTTTCGAGAAATTCCAACAGTATCCGTAACGAGCGAGACGTGTCCGAAAGTTCTTCCAGTGTATCCCGCATGCGGTATTGCAAGGGAGAATCCGATTCCAAAACAGCCTTGGATGAGGCCAAAGACGCCTTGGCCTGTTTCAGAACCGAATCGAGTTCAGGGGCTGTTCCGGTGCGAAGGGCTGTTGTCAGCATTTGAATCTCCCGGATGGCGGAGTTCAGGGATATGAGTGCTTGTTTGATTTCCGGAGAATTGGTTATTTGACGGGTACCTTTGAGTGTCTCTTTGAGGTCGTTTCCGATCTGATCGATGGGGAGTCTGTCGAGTTTGGTAATGAACTGACTGGCCTTGTTTGCGATTTCCTCGATCTGGGTGGGAAGGGTCGGAATGACCGGATATTCTCCCTGATAGACAACGCGTTTGGATTCGGCATTCGGGAAAAAATCGAGTGCCACGTACTGCTGGCCCGTAACCAGATTTCCCATTTTCAACTGGGCGTGCAGTCCTTTGACAATCAGAAAATCGATGATTTTATCCGGCTCCTGCGGGGTTGAATTTTTCTTGAGATACAATCGCTCCGGTTCGATGACGATGCGCACGGGGATTTCAAAACTTTTCTTGTGAGGATCATACTCGAGTTTCAAGTCGACCACCTCTCCGACTTGTATGCCGCGAAATTCGACGGGCGCACCTATGGAAAGGCCCCGAACCGATGTATCGAAATTCAGGAGAAACAGTTTCTTTTCGGCGTATTCTTTTTTTTCAGCAGCTTCCCGACTCGGGTACAGGATGAAAGTGGCTTCTTCCTGTGCCGAAGGTCCGGGATATTCATAGTTGCTCAACATGTCGAAGGTAATGCCGCCGACCATCAGGGATACGAACGACTCTGTCTGGATGCGGATTCCCTGAGCATCCAATTTCATATCGAAACCGCTGGCATTCCAGAAACGGGAGTTTTCATGGACGTACTGGTGATAGGGTGCGTTGATAAAGACTTTGAAAAAGATCGTTGTGCCGTCCGGAGCCAGATTGAAGGCAATCACTTTTCCGACCGTGATCTGTCGGTAGTAAACCGGCGCCCCGACTTCGATCGATCCTTTACGGTCTGCCTTGAGCGTGAAAATACGGCCGGGATCCACGGTATTCACGATGGGTGGATCTTCCAGTCCTTCAAATTTGAGGGTATGCTTGCCGGGCATGCCGGGATCGACATCGATATAGGCGCCGGAGAACAGGGTGCCGAGGCCCGACACACTGTAAGCGGCCACACGGGCCCGAACCACCCAAAAGCGCGTGTTTTCGGTCAGATACGGGTCTGCACCTTTGACGAACTGGGCTTTTACCGAAACCTTCGACAGATCCTCGGTAAGAGACAATTCCGTGACCTGCCCGACTTCCACGTCCTTGTATTTGATCTTGGTTTTACCGGCTTCGAGGCCCTCGGCGGTCTTGAAGGTGATGGTAACTTCAGGGCCTTTCTCAGACAGCGTTTTGTAGATGAGCCATCCGCCAATCAAAGCGGCAATTACCGGAACGATCCACACGAAGGAGAACTGACGTTTTCGGGTCTGAATGACAGGCTCTGAAATTTCGGCCAGGTCGGATTCAATCATTGTGTTTTCTGACATCTTCAAGCTCCTTTGTATCCCAAATCAGACGGGGATCAAAAGTCATAGCGGCAAACATGGTGATGACCACCACGGCGGCAAAAAAAACCACACCTTTCTGCGCCTCGATATTGGCGATGGCACCCAGATGAACCAGCGCCACCAGAATGGTCACCACAAAAATATCCACCATCGACCAGCGGCCGATGGCTTCCGTCAACCGATAAAGACGGGTGCGATCCCTGGGACGCCAGATGGAGCGGCGCTGAACGGAAACCACCAGAAACGTCAGGATGATCAGTTTGAATAGGGGTACGAAAACGCTGGCCACAAAAATAATCAGGCCGATCGGCCACATTCCTGTCGTGATGAAGTAAATGACACCGCTCATGATGGTGTCTGTCTGGACCACGCCCAGAGAGGTGACTTTGGTAATTGGTATCAGATTGGCCGGGATGTAGAACAAAAAAGCCGCCAGGATCAGCGCCCAGGTACGTGTAATGCTGTTTCGCTTGCGTGATCGAAGCGTGGCCCCGCAGCGGGGGCATTTTCCGAGTGAATCGTCGATGGCCGGATGTTTTCGGATGAGAAGATGACAGACCGTGCAACTCACCAGAGAGGCTTTTTGGGCTGTCAACGGGGGGGGCGGCATTCGTTTTTTTTCCATTGTTCCCAGACCAGATGCGGATCCAGGGATGCCAGGCAGGCAGCCAGTATGAAGATCAGCGCCATAAAACAGAATACGGCGATATCCGGCAGTATCTGCGCCATTTTAGCCAGTTTGACGATGGAAATGAGTATTCCGACCATAAAAACTTCCATCATGCTCCAAGGCTGAATGATCTGCATCCATCGAAAGACATGAAACATGCCGGGCGGCCTTCGCCGATATTTCAGAGGAAGCAGGATGTAGATCAGTGACAGAAGCTGAGCTAGAGGCGCGATGACGGTTGTGAACAAAACCAGAAGTGCCAGCCAGGGCATTCCTGACTTGTAGAATTGCTGGATTCCGGTCAGAAGGAGTGTGTACCGAACCTGCCCCTTGATTTTAAACCCGAGAAAAGGAAACGAATTGGCCATGATCAGCAGAATCAGCCCGGTAATGGCCAGTGCCAGCGTTCGATCGAGGCTGTTCTTTTTTGTCTTGACGAGCGATGCGCCGCACCGGCGGCAGGAGGCCGTCTCTCCCTCCGAAAGCGGGGGGATTCGATGAAGCAGATCACAGTCGTGGCATGCCATGAAAGAGCTATCTTTCATCCGTTATCTCTCGAGACTTTCCAAAATGGATAATGAATGTTCTGAAAGTCTATATTTTATCAGGTTAAATTTCAATTCCAATATCTCTTTCCTTCGAATAATTAGCGCATCATCCGGTTCTCTGTCAATGACTATACAGCGAACTGGCATAATCTGCAATTTCCTTTAACAGTAAACCATCGAAGCGGGCAATCTTTCTTATGGATGGTTTCGGACAATCTTCGACATTCAATCATCGGGCCGGCTTCATGCTTGACTTTTTATGGAAAAATTTATTATAAACCTTGTAAAGTTTTTCGTAACGGAACACGGTGAAAATCCGTGACGGTCCCGCCGCTGTAACCGGGGACGCCGATCTGTCATCACTGTACCGTCTTGAACGGCATGGGAAGATGATGATCACAGGCGAATGATCCGGAAAAGTCAGAAGACGACGAAATCCTGAACAGGCTGGAATCCGATGGAAAAGGGTTTCAATGGAGAGATGTCTCCATTGAAACCCTTTTTGTTTTCGATAAGGCAACTTACATGAAATTATCTCGTATAGACATCGTAGATTATAAGTTTTAGTCGTCCAAGGAGCTGTTATGGAAATGAAATGTATCATGGTTCGAAAGATCGGGGCCTTTGAGATAACCCGGACGCCACTGAGAGATCCCCTGTCGGATGAAGTGGTGATTCAGGTGGAAGTAACCGGTTTGTGCCGGACCGATCTGAAGCTGATTCGGGTGGGGCACCGGGATCTTGTCCTTCCCCGAATTCCGGGGGAGGAGGTTGTCGGGATCATTCGGAAAATGGGTTCTGAAGTTGCACCGTTATCATATCAGACCGATTTGCAGGGAAGCCAATATTCGGAAACCCATTTTCGGGAAGGAGATCGGGTATATGTTTATCCGGGTATCTGGTGCGGAAATTGCCCGTCCTGTCTGGCTGGGGCCCAGAATCTCTGCCGCGAGATGCGGATCATGGGCTTTCACCGGGATGGAGGCTTTGCGGAATATGTTGTTGCGCCGGTCCGAAGTCTCATTGCGGTTCCACCGGAATTGAAACCGGAGCAGGCTGTGTTTGCGGAGCCGTTATCCTGCTGCCTGAATGCCCTGGAACTGGGTGAAGTGGAAGAAGGTAAATCCGTGGGGATATGGGGAGCCGGGCCAGCCGGCACGCTGCTTCACAGGGCGGCGAAAGCCATGGGCGCGGAACCTTTCAATATCGATCCGGATCAACGGCGGTGCGAGCGGATTCAGGGCGCACAATCCTGTCCGGATACATATTTCGATGTGTGCATCGTTGCCGTTGGATCGAAATTTGCTTATGAAGAGGCCCTGACCCGGCTCAATCCCCGGGGCCGGCTCGTGGTGTTTTCAGGTTTGAGTCCTCTGGAAGACCGGTTGTCGGTCAGTTTCAATCAATTGCATTACAATGAACAGATGCTGGTCGGAGCTTATGGGTGCAGTTATCGCCATGGACTTCAGGCGCTTTCGGATATTGCGGCCGGCCGTGTGGTCGTGGACGACATGATTTCCCACAACATGCCGCTGGATGATCTCGGTATGGCTCTGGAAATGGTGGAAAATCGCCGGGGCATGAAAATTCTTCTTTATCCTTAACTGCTTGGGAGAAATGGATATGACAAGTGAACAAGAATCGCTGCGGGTTTTCGGCTGGAATATTCAGCGATTGATCGAAAAAAAAGACCTGACCCGAAACGAGAGTTACGATATGTTCAGTCAGATTTTGCTGAACCGCCAGCCGGATCTGCATCAGGGCGCTTTTCTTTCTGCGCTGGCCGCAAAAGGAGAAACCCCTCAAGAAATTGCCGGCGCCTGGCAGGCGATTGTGGATATCGATACGGTAAGGGTCGATGAGGAACTGGGAAGCCCCTTGGTGGAAAATTCCGGTACGGGAATGGATCAGTTGAAGACATTCAATGTCAGTTCTGCGGCGGCTGTCGTGGCTGCGGCCGGGGGTGTCCGGTTGTCGCGGCATGGGGCGAGGGCGTTGACTTCATCCTGCGGAACCGTCGATATTCTGGAATTTATCGGTATTGACGTCGATTGTGACGTTGGTACGGTTGCCCGAAGCATTCAGAAAGCCGGTATCGGTCTGTTCAACGGAATGAGCGCTCGCGTGCATCCGAAGTCTCTGGCCCGGATTCTGGCTCAGATTCGGTTTGGATCAACCTTGAACATTGCCGCATCGCTGGCCGGTCCATGCCGTCCGACCCATGCGCTGCGGGGGGTTCATTCCAGAGAGATGCTGCCCAAGGTGGCCATGGTCATGCAGGAAATTGGATATCAACGCGCGATGGTCGTTCATGGATTCGACGATGCCAAGGAAAAGGGGATGGATGAGCTGTCGAATCTTGGAGAGAGTGTGATTCATGAATTTTATCCGGATGGATCGGAAAACACGTATTCGCTGGTTCCGGAGGATGTCGGGCTGAGGCGATCGGATTACGGTGCCATTGCGGCCATCGGGGATGTAAAAAAAGAGGCCGTGCGATTCATGGAGGTCATCAGCGGCAGTGGCCATCCCGAATGCATCGATCTGACATGTTTGAACGCCGGTGCCATTCTTTACCTGGTCGGGAAGGCCGAAAGCATTCGGGCCGGGGTCGAAACCGGCAGGGAGATTATCGAAAGCGGGCAGGCACTGTCGAAACTATCCGAATGGATAAACATCCAGGCCGATCCGGCCGGAAAGGGTGTTCAAAGATATCTGGACGTGGCTGCGGCGGCAGGACTAAAATCGCGGGTGGCTGATTTATGATAATGTAATCAAAAGGGAATAGGTCTTTTTCGGCCATTCCCGACCGATAACGCAGCGAAATTATTTTTCTGATTGTCTATATTCCTTGTGTTCTTTGGCTGTGGTGTATTATACATCGGTTGGATAAAAGAAAATATCCTTTTTGAACCGGTGCATGACAATACTGGATCGATGGGCTTTCAAACGATGTGTTCTGAATGATATCGATTGATTTTCTGCCGGATTGTAACTTTTCACATGTCTTTTCAACAGGAATATGTTTTATGAAAATTAAAGCGATGTTTTTTCTGGCAGCACTGAGTATTCTGGTTTTGAGTCAGACGATATTTTTCAATGAAGCCTGCGCGCAGTCTCAGGCGCCTGCCGTAAAACCAGCGGCGCTTTCCATCGACGATATTCTGAAACGCCTGGAAAGCCGGTATGCCGCGCCGGGGTTTACCGCCCGTTTTTTTCAGACTTCCACCCTGAAGGCCATGGACATCACGGAAACCGCTTCCGGAACGATGACGGTCAAACGGCCGGGCATGATGCACTGGGCCTATGAAAAGCCCGATAAACAGGTGATTGTCACCGACGGCAAGCAACTCTGGATTTATCGACCGGCGGATAATCAGGTGACTGTCGGCAGTGCACCCACTTTTTTTGGAGACGGCAAGGGCGCCAGCTTTCTGTCCAATATTCAGTCGCTGCGAAAGTCGTTTCATGTAACACTCGAAAAGATGAATGCCAGCCAGGAATATGTTCTGAAACTGGTGCCTGTCGATAAAACTTATGACCTGTCTTCGGTGATGCTGGTTGTGTCGGGCGATAATTTCGATATCGTCGAAGTGGTCACGACAAATTCATATGAGGATGAAACCCGTATCGAGTTCAGTAATATTCAAATGGAACAGAATCTGGATGATGCTCAGTTCAGGTTCACGATTCCCCAGGGTGCTGAAGTCGTCAAAATGGACAAGTAGGGGGCATTCATGAAAAACAGTGCCTGGAGTTGATCCCGGCACAGTAAGAAAGGGAATTTTTGTGAAGCAAACGATTCGAAGACTGTTGAAAGAAAGACGGGCCATCCTGCTGGCTCACAATTATCAGCCTGCCGAGATTCAGGATGTGGCTGATCTTTGCGGGGATTCCCTGGAACTCAGTATCAAGGCATCTGAAACCGATGCAGCAATCATCGTGTTCTGCGGTGTCCATTTCATGGCGGAGACAGCCTCCATTTTATCTCCCGATAAAACTGTTCTGCTTCCCCGAATGAATGCCGGCTGCGCCATGGCAGACATGATTACCCCGGAGTCGCTTTCAGCAAAACTCAAAGAGCTGGGCCCCCTGCCGGTCGTTACCTATGTGAACTCACCGGCATCGGTGAAGGCTCTTTCCACCGTCTGTTGTACATCCGCCAATGTTCTGGCCGTAGTCGACAGCCTGGATGCAGCCGAGATACTGATGACACCGGATCGAAACCTGGCCCGTTATGCCGCGTCACAGACATCGAAAACCATTCATGCGTGGGAGGGGTATTGCCCGATTCATGACCGATTGACGCCTCAGGCGGTGGCAACGGCCAGAATGGCGCATCCGGATGCGGTGTTCATGGCGCATCCGGAATGCCGGAAAACCGTTCTGGATATGGCCGATATCGTACTCAGCACTTCGGGGATGATCCGGTATGCCATGACATCTGTGCACCGGTCGTTTATCGTGGGAACGGAAATGGGGCTGATGCATGCGCTGCAAAAGGCCTGTTCGGATAAAGCTTTTTATCCGGTGTCAGCGGATATGATTTGTCCGGATATGAAGAAAATTCGGTTGGCGGATGTGGTCAAAAGCCTGGAAACCCTAGACGGACAGGTCAAGGTTCCGGAATCGATTCGGATCCCCGCCGATGCCTCGGTTCGACGGATGATCGAGATAACCGGTAAATAAGGCGGTTGGATTTGGATATACTGCCAAATCGAGATATGTTGAATTTACATGGTTAAACAGGATATACAGGATAAAGATTTCCATTCTTTCTTATTCATTATCCTGTCCATCCTGTATATCCATGTGAATATCTTTTATTAATCAGGGTAGATTATTTTTTTTCGAGTTGCCTAAAGCCGACTCATCACCTCATCCGAGATATCCGCGTTGGTGTGAACCTTCTGAACATCATCGCAATCTTCAAGGGTGTCCATCAGACGGATCATCTGCTCGGCCTCTTTGCCTTCCAGATTGACGGTGTTCTGCGGGAGCATGGTTATTTCCGCATTACTGAAAGGAATCGCCGCTTTTTCCAGAGACTGGCGGACCGATTCAAAATCCGCCGGTGCCGTAATGACTTCGAAAACATCCTTATCCTCCCGAACGTCTTCCGCACCGGCTTCCAGGGCGATTTCCATCAACTGGTCTTCGGTGGCGGCCTTGAGATCGACACTCATATAACCTTTTTTGGTGAACATCCATGCCACACAGCCGTTTTCTCCCAGGTTTCCGCCACATTTGTTGAAGATATGACGTATCTCGGCAACGGCCCGATTTTTATTGTCTGTCAATGATTCCACGATAACCGCGGCACCACCGGGTCCATAGCCTTCATATGTGCTTTCTTCGTAATTGACGCCCTCCAGCTCTCCGGTGCCTTTTTTGATGGCCCTTTCGATATTTTCTTTGGGCATGTTCTCGCTTTTCGCTTCCAGAACAGCCGTTCTCAATCTAGGATTCGAGCCGATATCTCCGCCGCCCATCCGAGCGGCAATGGTTATTTCCTTGATGAGTTTGGTAAATATTTTACCCCTTTTGGCGTCGGCAGCGCCTTTTTTGTGCTTGATGGTTGACCATTTATTGTGACCTGACATGAAAAGCCTCCTTGGGTCAGGGGTCAGGGATCAGGGGGCAGATGGCGGAAAAGATAATGATTTCAGGCCACTGATCCCAGAACTCCAATCCCAGATCCCCGATTTTATCGTTTATTGAGTCCGATGATATATATTTCCCGGCTGGCCTTTCGGCAGCTCCGGGGTTTGAAAATCCGATATTGGTCAAACAAGGATTTGATCTTCTGGATGAAGGAATCGAAATCCTCACCTTGAAATATTTTACAGACAAAATTGCCTCCGGGCAAGAGCCTGTTTTGTGCGGTGGACAGAGCCGCCTCACAAAGCTCGAACGATCTGGCCGCATTGACGGATTTGCTGCCGGTGGTTGAAGGGGCCATATCGCTGATTACAACATGAAAATCATATCCGACGGCTTCGGAAATGTCATCGGGCAGTGCCAGCATATCTGCGGTGAACACGCGGACGTGGGACGGCAGACTGATAGATACAGGGGTGATGTCAATACCGACAACCCTTCCGGTCGGGCCGATGAGGCCGGCCGTCAGCATCAGCCACGACCCCGGCGAACAGCCCAGGTCCAGAACACGGTTTCCTTTATGAATCAGATTGACTTTCTGCTGAATTTCCTGAAGCTTGAAAACGGATCGGGCGGGATAATGATCTTTTCTGGCTTTTTGCGTATAATGATCTTCCCATGGATTTTTCCGGGAGTGGGGGCTGTGCATTAAAAAAGAATCTCCATGGCCTCTTTCAGGGATTGAATGCCGATCAGTTCGATGCCGGCAATGGCGGATGACCGTTTTAGATTGCTGGAAGGAATCAGGCATCGGGTAAATCCTAGCTTGGCGGATTCCGATATCCGCGCATCGACCTGGCCTACGGCTCGAACCTCGCTGGTCAGACCGACTTCTCCCACAACCACTGTGCTGTCGTCAATGGGCTTGTCGAGAAAACTCGACGCCACGGCGCAGACAATCCCCAGATCCACGGCCGGCTCATCGGTGCGGACACCGCCGGCTACATTCATGAACAAGTCATGACCCATCAGGTGAATCCCCAGTTTTCTTTCGATAACGGCCATCAACAGCGCGACGCGGTTTGAATCCAGGCCAAGAATGGTTCTGCGGGGATTTCCCCAATTCGAGCTGCTGGCCAGTGCCTGAATTTCGACCAGGATGGGCCGGGTGCCTTCCATGCTGGCGGTGACCACGGATCCCGGGGCATTTTCCGGCCGCTCGGCCAGAAAAATGGCCGAAGGATTGGTCACTTCTTCAAGACCTTTGTCTCGCATTTCAAACACACCGATTTCATTGGTTGAGCCGAACCGGTTCTTGACGGCCCTGAGAATCCGGAACAGGTGGTTTCGATCTCCCTCGAAATAGAGAACGGTGTCCACCATGTGTTCCAGGAGTCTTGGGCCCGCAATGGCCCCTTCTTTGGTGACATGCCCTACCAGAAACATGGGGATATTGGTTTTCTTGGCTGCCAGCATCAGCCGGAGGGTGGCTTCGCGAACCTGACCGACACTTCCGGGGGCAGCGGAAATGTCGCTGTTGTACATGGTCTGAATGGAATCGATGACCAGGACGTCGGGCTTTACGGATTCCAGCATGGACAGGATGATGTCGATATCGATCTCGGAGACGACGAAAAAATGGGGAGACAGGGTGGACAGCCGCTTGCTGCGCATGCTGATCTGCCGGACCGATTCTTCACCGGATACGTACAGCACGCGATGTCCCTTAACTGCAAAGCAATGCAGAGCTTGAAGCATCAGGGTGGATTTGCCGATGCCGGGATCCCCGCCGATCAGAACCATCGATCCTTTTACCAGGCCGCCTCCGAGTACTCGATCGAATTCCGCGATTCCACTCGGCAATCTTTCTTCGGTGTCGCAAATGACTTGATCGATGGGAATGGGCTTGTAACGGGATGAAGAAAAGCGGGCGTTGGTTGGTGCGGAGGATGGTGCGCCTTCTTCGACAAGGCTTTCCCATGCGCCGCATTCCGGGCATTTCCCCATCCATTTTGGGGTCTGGCATCCACAGGAT